>CAZNVQ010000078.1:0-12143 GCA_964576425.1 uncultured Flavipsychrobacter sp.
GTCAGAAAAAGACTCTAATAAAGCAACCAAGGGTTTTGAATCGCCAATTAGTGGCATCAATGCACCAGCTAAGCATCCCAAATTCCATTGTGCAATCGATGGTTGATTGCCATACGCATATCGACGACCTGGCAAATCAGTTGTGTTGGGTGTAAAATTCAAATCAAACTCATCAAGAAAGGAATAAGGACCATAATCAATCGTCAATCCTAAAATCGACATATTATCAGTATTCATAACACCATGGACAAAACCAACCCGCATCCATTCCACCATCAATTTCGCTGTTCTATTAATCACAGATTCAAATAAAAATAGATAAGGATTTGATGCATCATTACATTCAGGATAAAAACGCTTAATGGTCCAATCAGCAAGCATTTTAAGCGTTTCCACTTCTTTTCTTGCAGCCAGGATTTCAAAGTTTCCAAATCTTAAAAAACTAGGCGACACCCTTGCAACAATTGCTCCTTGTTCACCTTTTGGATTTCCATCATAAAATTGATCCCGAACCACTACTTCACCTGTAGTCACTAAGCTCAAAGCCCTTGTGGTTGGTATGCCCAAATGAAACATTGCTTCACTCATTAAAAACTCACGTAACGAAGAACGCAAAACTGCTCTTCCATCAGCCGTTCTGGAGTAAGGGGTTGATCCTGCTCCTTTTAATTGTAATTCTAAAATTGAATTTTCAGAAAGCTTCAATTCTCCAAGCGTGATTGCCCTGCCATCCCCAAGCTGACCAGCCCAATGTCCAAATTGATGACCTGCATAACATGCAGAATAGGGTTTCATTGAAGGCAACATTAAGTTTCCTGACAATATCTGTATATCTATTTCATTTGGATAATTTAAATTCAAATCATTTGCAAGTTCAGTTGTCCAACCAATCAATTTAGGATTTTTAACAGGAGTTGGATTTACCAAACTGTAACAAACTTTGGGAGTTTGTCTTGGAAGATTATTTAAAGATTGATCTCCAGGAAACGTATCAACAAATTCATTTATAAAATTATTTTCATTCAATACAGGCATGAAATAGGGATTTTAAACAAAGTTCGGTAGAAATAAACTAAAATAAATTATCAATTAATATGTATAGAAACAACACATAATGGTTAAAAACATAATTTAATTAAGCAAAGTAATGAAAGTATTAAAATGGATTCCACAATAGTTATTTAGATTTGCACTATTATCTATGGGATTTGATATATTTATTACTTTACTATTGGTTTTGCTCAACGGTTTTTTTGTTGCCGCCGAATTTGCCATTGTTAAAGTTAGGGCTTCTCAAATTGAAGTCAGAGAACACATCAATAAAGGAATTTCCAATATTGCCAAAAGCATCGTCAATAACCTTGATGCTTACCTTGCTGCAACACAGCTTGGCATTACGCTTGCGAGCCTTGGATTGGGTTGGGTTGGCGAAGAAGTGATGGCTAAAATCATCATCAATATTTTTCATTCGCTTGGCTTATCCATTTCAGATGCATCAGCTGAAAAATGGTCGATGCCAATTGCGTTCATGAGCATCACAATTTTGCATATTACTTTTGGAGAACTAGCGCCTAAGTCTTTAGCCATAAGGTATCCAGCAAACACAACATTTGCTGTGGCTTTGCCTTTACGGGTTTTCTATTTTGTTTTCCGTCCATTTATTTGGATGTTAAACGGTATTGCGAATTTCATACTTAGGATAATTGGTATTAAGCCTGCTCATGGTAGTGAAATTCATAGCGAAGAAGAATTGAAAATGATTATCTCTGAAAGCCATGAAGGTGGCGCAATTGAGCAAACTGAAAGAGATTTAATCAGAAATGTTTTTGATTTTGACGACCGAAGAGTATGGGATATTCAAACGCTTAGGAAAGATATGACAGCCATTGATGTTAATGTAACCCTTAATGATGCAATCAATTTTTCAATTAGTGAAGGTTATAGTCGATATCCTGTTTGCGATGGTTCTTTAGATGAAATTGTTGGTATCATTTACACCAAGGATTTGATGAAAACGATGGTAGCTGACAAGAAACCTTTAAATATAAGACCTTTGCTAAGGAAAGCAATTTTCATATCTGAAAGTAAACTTATTAAAGAATTACTGAAAGATTTTCAGAAAAAACACATTCAGATGGGCATTGTAACTAACGAGATTGGAGAAGTCTGCGGCTTAGTAACAATGGAAGACATTTTGGAAGAACTAGTTGGTGAAATTCAGGATGAATATGATAATGAACAGCCTTTCGTTGAAAAGATTAGTACTTACGTATTCCGTGTTTCTGCTCATCGAAATATTTCTGATATCAATAAGTATATTCCATATAGATTAGAAGAAAGCGAACATTATGAAACGCTTTCTGGGCTTATATCTTACGAACATCCTGACGATCTAAAAGAAAAGGATTCAATCAACATTGGGAATTACAAAGTTGTTGTGCAAAAAATGTATCGTAATTCAGCCGAGATTGTTGAATTACATGTTGTTGATGAACAAGAAGATGCATCATAATAAAATCAAGAAATAGACTAATTTCAGATGATTCATAAAATCCTAAGTGATAAGCCCACCAAACTTTTTGTAATACTTACATCTTTTTTTATTGCCAATGCATTGATTGCAGAATGCATTGGTGGTAAACTTTTTAGTTTAGAAAAACTTTTAGGATTCGTTCCAAAACCTTTTACTTTTTTAGGTCAAGATGGTTTGACCTACACATTAACAGCAGGGGTTTTGCTTTGGCCTTTAGAATTTATTATGACCGACATTGTCAATGAATATTTTGGTCCAAAAGCAGTCCGTCAAATTTCAATTATTGCCATTAGCCTTATTAGTTATGCTTTTTTGATGTTTATGGTAGCTATTAAGGTTCCAGCTGATGAAGGCTTTTGGACAACGAGCAGAATAAGTGAAGGTATTCCTAACATGCAAGCTGCTTTCTCAGGCATTTTTGGACAAGGCATGTGGATTATAATTGGAAGTATCATTGCTTTTTTTGTTAGTCAAATTTTAGATGCTTGGGTTTTCCATAAAATAAAAAAATACACCGGAGAAAAAATGGTTTGGCTACGGGCAACAGGATCAACTATAGTTTCACAGTTGGTGGATAGTTTTGTTGTTTTATTCATTGCTTTTCAAATTGGTCAGGGTTGGAGTTATCAAAGAGTTATAGCTATTTGCTTAATTAATTACTCGTATAAATTTTTAATGGCTATAATTCTAACCCCACTGATTTATCTCATTGAACTTTGGATTGAAAAATACTTGGGTAAAAAAATGACAAAAGAGATGAAAAATGCAGCAATGGGAAATGTTGAGTAATTCAAAGGCTTCATTACCTAATTTAAAACATTACCAATGAAATTTATATTTTCATTAATAGCTACTGTATTATACTTTTCAGCAAATGCACAACACTATTGGCAACAAAAAGTGGATACAAAAATTGAAGTTACGCTCGATGATAAAAACCATTTTCTTAGAGGACATGAAGAGTTATTTTATACCAACAACTCTCCAGACACATTAACTTATTTATATTTCCATCTTTATCCCAACGCTTATCAACACGACCACACACAATTAGCAGAACAACTTTATAGAAACGGGAAAAAAGAATTTTACTACACTTCTCCAAAAAACAGAGGATTCATCGATAGTTTAGATTTCACAATTGACGGACAATCTGCAATTTATATCAACTCAGACAAAGAACCTGATGTAGCTAGGATTGAATTGCCACAGCCAATTCCACCAGGAGAAATAGTTGTTATTTCAACTCCATTTAGGGTTAAAATACCAAAAGTTTTTTCTCGTTTAGGTCATGATGGACAAGCTTATTACATTTCACAATGGTTTCCAAAACCAGCAGTTTATGATTCAAAGGGTTGGCACCAAATGCCCTACTTAGAACTCGGAGAATTTTTCAGTGAATTTGGGAACTACGAAGTTCAAATTACAATTCCAGAAAACTATGTTGTTCTTGCAACTGGCAACATCGTTGATAAAAATGAACAACTTTGGTTAGATAGTCTTTCAACAGTAGATATTTTCAATATTGATTCTGCAAGATTAAAAGTTAAAAGTATTGATTCATTTCCAGCCTCGGCTTCTCGAATGAAAACTATTCGATTCAAAGAAGAAAATGTGCATGACTTCGCTTGGTTTGCAGACAAAAGATGGTTAGTCAGAAAAGACTCATTTGAACAAAATAGCAACAAGCAAAAAATCTATTCCTACACTGCATTTTTACCATCTTCTAAATCGCTTTGGCGTGATGCCAATAAACATCTAAAAAACACTCTAGAACATTATGGCAAGTGGATAGGTTCCTATCCCTACAAAACCATAAAAGCTGTTGAAGGTATCATGAAAAGTGGTGGTGGAATGGAATATCCGACCATCACCATTATTGACAAAAACTCAAGTGGCGACCAAACAACAATAATTCACGAAGCAGGACACAACTGGTTTTATGGCATTTTAGGAAGTAATGAAAGAGAACACGCTTGGATGGACGAAGGGTTAAATACATTTTACGAACAAAAAACAAGTCATAGCATAGCAGATTCCTATGGTACCAAAGCAAACAATGCTCATGATGATTTCGATAATATTATTTTGTATCAATTAGCTGCATCAGGTGAAGATGCCGCTATCGACCAAAATGGAATTCAATTTAAAGAGTTGAATTACGGCATGGATGTTTACTACAAAACTGCGCTTCTATTGCATTGGCTCGAAAAGTATATGGGTGAAAAGTCTTTTGATTCAGCCATACATCATTATTTTAACCAATGGAAATTCAAACATCCTTATCCAGAACATTTCCAACACGCTCTTGAATTACACACTAATAAATCTGTAGATTGGTTTTTTGAGGCTTTAAAATCAAAAGAACTTATTGATTTCGGTATCACCCAAGTCGTTATTGATTCTGAGAATGTGCTTATTACGGTCAAGAACAATACAAATATTCCAATGTTGCCTGCAGCTCTTGAATTTTATCTTGGAGACAGCCTAGTGCATACTGAAATCAATGACATGAAATGGGGCAATGTGTACACTAACAAGCAGGAGAATGGAAAAGAATACATAATTGCTGTTCCTAAAGAAAATCTGAAATGCGACAAAGTAAAAATAGCTTCTTTTATCCCTGATGGGAAAACAACAAATAATGATTTTTCAGGTAAAGACTATTGGCATGGTAGGGGCATTAAAATCGGTCACATTACAGGTTTAAATTTACTTCCAAAAGAACGCCTTTTCATTGCGCCTGCATTGGGCTACAATTTATATGATGGACTTCAAGTGGGATTACTTTTTCATAATTTCACATGGCCTGAAACAAAATTCAAGTTTGCACTTGCACCTCTCTGGGGCTTCTCAAGCAATCAAATAAACGGAACCGGAAGTATTGGCTACGATTGGCATTTTCAAAACGGTAGAGTCAAATCAATTATCGCTCAATTGGATGTAAAATCATTTAGCTACAATAATTTTTTAGCCGGATACAGTAGCGATAGTCTTACATTTTCAAAAGAAAAAATCATGCTAGGATATAATAAAATAGCGCCTTCTATAACATTTTCATTTAGAGAAAAATCATCAATAAGTCCAGTTAATAAAACACTTTTATTGAAAGGATATAGCATTGGTGAGGATGATTTGACATTTCAATACAACAATAAAGACAGTGTATATAATCCTTCAAAAATAAGTACGAATTCTTATTATGCATTGATTCGATATCAACACCAAAACAACAGACCGTTCAATCCCTTTAGCTACTGCGGTGAAGTTCAATTGTCTCAAAATTTTATTAAAATAACTGCTGAAACCAATTGGCGACTTGACTATAACATAAAAAACAAATCATTATACATTAGAACTTTTGTTGGGAAGTTTTTCGAGCAAAACTCTACAATAAGTAACCGATACTATTTGAACACTACTTTCACAGGTCAAAATGACTATTTGTATGACGACACCTACTCTGGAAGAAATGAAAGCCAAGGTACTTGGAGCAAACAAATTTCGATGCGAGAAGGTGGGTTTAAAATCCCTACAAATCTTTATTCACAACCAATTGGTCAATCTAATAATTGGTTGGCTACTCTTAATATCAAAACAGATTTACCAATTAAAATTCCGCTTCAACTCTTTTTGGATATAGGCACTTTTGCAGATGCTGAAATGATTAACCCAAGCGGTCAAAAAATGCTTTATGATGGTGGCATTTGTTTAAGTATATCTAATTTTTTCCAAGTCAATTTACCCTTGATTGTGAGTAAAGATTTTTCGGATTATCAAAGTCAAATTCTTGGGAAAACGGGAGTTTTTGAAAATGTTAGTTTTAGTCTTCAGTTACACAATTTCAATTGGCTGAAACTATCATCTAAAACGTTGAATTTAATGCCCAATTTTAAATAATTAAACATGCACTCCGAATTTTTAAATATTATAGTTCATCCCAAAAATAAAACTCCACTACAATTAGATGCTTCTAATCAGTTTCTAATTGATATAATTTCAGGTGAACGCTTTGAAATTAAAAATGGTGTGCCTGTTTTGCTAATCAATTCTATCGACGAAACTCTTTCCCAATCTCACTTACACCAACAAAGTGGAACTCAATTTCAATATAAAGAACACTATCAAAATGATGCAGAAGCTTATGATTATACTGCATCGATTGTCAATCCAATAGAAGCTGAAGAAATTAAAAGATTACATCAAAATATATTATCAAAAATCCCAAGTAATGCAGAACTAATCCTCGACATTGGCTGTGGTGGTGCTTGGCTAGCCAACGCTTTAGTGCCCAAAGGGAAAAAAGTAATTTCAACTGACATTTCTGATATTAATCCCATTAAAGCCATTCAAAACCTACCTTCAGAACATCATTGGGGACTTGTAGCCGATGTGTTTGACATGCCCATTAAAGCACAAAGTCTTGACTGTATCGTAGCATCAGAAATCATTGAACACGTGCCAAACCCAAAACTGTTCATTGAAAAACTGTTTGAGCTTTTAAAACCGAACGGTACCATTATTATTACTACACCTTATAATGAATTCATTCGAACTTCTTTGTGTATTCATTGCAACAGATTAACACCTCAAAATGCGCATTTGCATTCTTTCAACGAAGCTAATCTTAGTCAAATAAAGCCTCAAAATTGCAATCGTTATGAGTTCAAAGTTTTTAACAGCAAGTTATTAGTTCACACGCATGTGCAATATTTACTTCGTTTCCTTCCTTTGAATGTTTGGAATTTATTTGATCAGTTGGCTTTAAAAATTAGTAGGAAAAAAGCGTTTAGAATAAGAGCTATTTTCAAGAAAAACTAATTACATATTGCTTAAAACAAAAGAAACTATTTCATCATATACTATCAATTGAAATTATCCCTATCTTGATTTTTGGATTATTTTAATTTGACCATTTATTTCATTTTTACTCATGAAAGTAATATTGAATCTTGTTTTATTTTTTCTGTTAAGCAGCACAATTTTTGCTCAACAAAAAAATGACACTTTTTCAATATATTTTGATTTAGATGTTCCAGAACTCAACAAAAGCGGTTCGGCGGCAATAGATTCTTTGTTCAAAAGAAAACAAATCCGATTCGATAAAAAAATTCAAATTATCGGCTATGCTGATTACCTCGCTAAAGAAGAATATAATCTTGAACTAAGTCGTAAAAGAGCAAACAATGTTAAGAACAAACTCATGAAAGCTGGTATTGTAGAACAAAATATCTTGATGCTATTAGGGAAGGGCGAAGTAAAAAGAAAAGACACATTGCAACACATGAACCAAGGTATTCCAACAGACCGTAGAGTGGATATAATTGTGATGCATCGAGAAGAATCGACTAATGTATCACGAAAAATTTCAGATACATTTATAACCATGAAACCCAAAAAGAAATTGGCAATTCCTCCATCAAGTGATGATCCCAATTTTGATATGAATGAAATTGAGACTGGCAGTACATTTATTCTTAAAAACATCTATTTCCCAATGGGAAGACATTTCCCCAAACAGGAATCTAATGAGGATTTAGAAATGTTGCTCCATGCCATGCAAGATAATCCAAGATTTAAAATTCAAATTGAAGGACATGTTTGCTGCGTTACCAATGTCATTGATGCCTATGATTTAGACAGTAGGAAAATGGACTTGTCTGTAAATCGAGCAAGGTTTATTTACGAATACTTAAATGCAAGAGGAATTTCAGCGCATAGACTTAGCTACATTGGCTTTGGTAGAACACACCCTATTATTGAAGATGAACAAACAGCTGAAGAAGCAGCTATAAATCGTAGAGTTGAAATTCGAGTTTTAGAAAAATAATAAGTTATTCCTCCCTTAATTCCTTACCGGTTAAATGCAAAAAAACATCTTCTAAATTAGCAGCTTTCACTTCTTTTTCTTTCTTAAAACCTGTTTGTAATAATTGATCAATCAACCCCTCAGGAGTATCGATGGCTATTATTTTCCCACTATCTACGATGGCAACTCTATCACACAACACTTCAGCTTCATCGAGATAATGCGTTGTGAGCACAATCGTGCATCCAGAAGCTCGTAAATCCTTAATCAATTCCCATAAATTTCTTCTTGCTTGAGGGTCTAATCCTGTAGTTGGCTCATCAAGAAAAATAATTTTAGGTTGATTAATTAGAGTTGTTGCAATTGAAAATCTTTGTTTTTGTCCACCCGACAACTCTTTGAATTTATTCTTCGCTTTGTCAATGAGTTGCACTCGTTCTAACAACTTCATTGGGTCAATATTTTTGTTATAAAGCCCAGCGAAAAGTTGAATGATTTGTTTCAAATTCAAGTTGGGATAATATCCAGCTGCCTGAAGTTGAACTCCAATAATATTCTTGATAGCTTGTTTATCATCATCAATGTCAAAACCATCTACCAGGACTGTTCCTGATGTTTTTGTCCTTAGGGTTTCAATGATTTCTAAAGTGGTTGTTTTACCAGCTCCGTTTGGTCCAAGTAAACCAAATATTTCACCCTCTTTTACTTCAAAACTAATTCCATCAACAGCTAAAAAATCATCATATTTTTTCACCAATTGGTTGACACTAATCATTGACATAATTCATTATTATTTTTCAATTAAAAAACAAGCCCGATGCAATTTCCCTTGAAAATCAAATGGCGTCGTAGCAGCAGTTATATCTTTCACCACAACTGCGGGAATAGCATCTCGGTCGAGCTGAAAACCACGATAGTTATTACTAAAATAGATTTTCCCTTCATCTGTGCAACTTTTCAATAACTTCTTCAACAAATGAACATGGTCACGCTGCACATCAAAATCAGTATCCATTTTTTTACTGTTCGAAAAAGTAGGTGGATCACAAACAATAAGGTCATAAGTATCTTTCGGCAAGGAGTCTATGATGGACAACACATCTTCATTCACAAACTCGTGCTTTTTATCATCATACAATTTGTTGTATTGCATATTTCGCTTTGCCCAATTGATATAGGTTTTGGACAAATCAACTGAAGTAACACTTTTAGCTCCTCCATGAGCAGCATAAACGCTGAATGAACCGGTGTAACAAAATAAGTTGAGCACTCTTTTGCCCTCGCTTTGCTCCCGAACCAAATTTCTTGTTATCCGATGATCTAGAAACAAACCCGTGTCGAGATAATCAGTAAGATTGATAATAAACTTAAGTCCGTTTTCACTCACAATACGTTCCTGCTTTTCATCCCCAAATTTTTCATACTGCCCTTGCCTTCCTGCTTTCCGCATTCTCTCTTTCATGAAAATTTGCTGTGGCTCAATAGCTAAGACTGTTGCAATGGTTTGCTGACAAGCCGCCAACCATGCAGCATGCTCTTCGTCTTCCATGCCATGCTTTCTTTTGTATTCCGCAGCATGAACCACGCCATCATACCACTCTATTGCAAATGGAAATTCAGGCAGGTCATGATCATAAAAACGAAAACAAGCGATGTCTTGCTTTCGAGCAATTTTGCTGAAATGTTTCCAAACCTTTGTTAATCGATTGTGGAACATAGTCAACTTGGCGGTGAAATCGAAACTCAAAAAATATAGTTTTAGTTACAAAGATAATAGGAGGTAGCATAGAAAATTGGATGATACTTTTACTTTTAATATCAATTAAAAAGAAAACCGCCACGCAAATTTGTTGCGCGGCGGTAAAGTAGTCTAAATGATATTAAATATACTATGCGGTTTGAGCAGCTTGAGTTTTTTCTACTAAAGCCCATTCCATTATTTGAATTTCAGTAATATTCCTTTTGTTTCCTTCTTTATCAGTATATTCACGATATTGCAATTTCCCCTCAACTGAAATTTCCAGCCCTTTAGTTAGCTTTTGTTCCATCTCTTCTGCCATTTTTCCCCAAGCTACCAAATTGTGCCATTGTGTTTGCGTTACCCACTCGCCTTTACTGTTTTTATAGCTTTCGTTGGTGGCGAAGCTAACGCTTAACCATTTTCTACCTGTTTGCGTTGTACGCAATTCTGGATTCTTTCCTAAGTTACCGATGAGTTGAACTCTGTTTCTTACTGTGCTCATGATTATGTTTGTTTTTTGGTTAAAAAATTAAAATCTGATTTGGTGAATGTGTTGCAACGATCACAATGCAAAAGTGTATCGAACAACAGACCTGAATCGGTTTTTAATCATTTACTTTCGACAATAGTCGATAATAACCGTTTATAAACGACTAAAAACGGATTATAATTGGCTGAAAGGCTCTGTGGCATTAACATAGATAATTTTTAATATTTATTGACGGATTGAAAATTGAACTGAAATTTTTCTAAATAAAGCTTGTTTTATATCACATTAACACTATATTTGATTAATGCAATTATAAATCTACTCATTCCAAATTTGAGTTAATAGAAGAAAATAATTTAATACCAGACAAACAATCCTATATTTTATAAACATAAATGGAAGCCTATGGAATCAAAGCATTGCCAAGCATGCGGCAAACTGATTAAAGGAAGAGCAGATAAAAAGTTTTGTGATGATTATTGTAGAAATTCATTCAACAATAAACAGAAAGACCAATCATCACCATTGATGAAGCAAATCAACAATACGTTAAAGAAAAACAGAAAGCTATTAGAGGATATTATTGTTGAACCTGAAGGATTTGGAAAATGCTCAAAGGACAAATTACTCAAGCAAGGTTTTGATTTTAATTATTTCACCCATGTTTATACCAATAAAAAGGGTGACACATATAAGTTTTGTTACGAATATGGCTATTTAGCACTTGAAGGAGAATGGTTTTTAGTAGTAAGAAGAAACCAAGAAGAAAAAAATAAAGCGCCCTAGACAAGGCGCTTCTAATTATCAAAACAAAACAAAAACAGGGCAAATTTACCACTTTATGCTTAAAAAGTCAGCATATCCTATTGTATTTGGAAAAACCATATACCCCATTTGATTTCCGGCTAATCCACGCGCTGGCGTTTGAAACACTTTTTTACCATTCACATAGCCATACCAGTAATCGCCAACTTGTTCAAGCGCAACATCATTCCATCCTGTTTTAATATCGTCTGAATATACCCAATTCACAATAATTTGCGCTTGAAGTCCCTCTTTATAAACCGCCACATAGCCTGCTGGATCGATATAAAAAGAATAGCCAAATGAACTTGGCGAAGCTCCAAAAATCAATGCCATTGGATTATTGGATTTCATTCTAGTTTCCACCAAAAAATCTTGATTCACATTAGCGCCAGTACCGACTGCGGCTATATTGTAGCCTCCCGTTTTGGAGTAGTCCACAAATTTATAATACCCTTCTTTCACAAACGCATACACTGAATCACTTGGGCTATCGAATGACCAAGATCTTGAATCATCAAAAAAATCCTCTTGAAACAAATGAGTGTAATAATTCGTGGGTTGAGGTTGGGTGTTGTAATAATCACCTTGCACAATGCAACCTGTCCATTGAAAAGCTAAAAAGAATAAAGCTAAAAATGAGAGTGTAATTCGTATGTTTTTCATAATGAAGTACATTACCAAAAAGCAAGCCAAAAAATAGTTCACATTACCAACACAGCTTTTAGAAAAGAAAAAGATTTTTTGTTCAGCAAGAAAAAAGTTA
>CAZNVQ010000079.1:0-12010 GCA_964576425.1 uncultured Flavipsychrobacter sp.
CAACATCTTGCAGCAAAAACATTTATCCTGGAGATCCATACAGAGGCGCTTCTGCTAACAAATTTCAGTATAAACAAACAAGAATTAAAGCAAAAGCTTACCGACCTTATAAATCTTTAAACGGAAAGCCTTTCAAAGGGAATATGGGTAAAATGCAAAGAGGAAAATCTAATTTAAGATAATTAAATTTTATTTTTTAATTGATAAAAAGGCTGATACTTTACAACGAGTATCAGCCTTTAATTTTTTAACCTTTCCAAAAAAATATGGATTTAGAATCTATACTATATCTTCTACTATATCCTTTTCCACCTTCAAATTATCAATAATAAAACCTTGTCGAGCTGGTGTATTTTTACCCATGTAATACTCTAATAGCTTTTGTATATGTTCCTCTTGATTGAGTAATACCGGGCTTTTGCGCATATCATCACCAATAAAACGAGCAAACTCTTCTGGACTTATTTCACCGAGCCCTTTGAAGCGTGTTATTTCAGGTTTGCTTCCTAATTGTTTAACAGCTTCTTGCTTTTCTTGTTCATCATAACAATAAATTGTCTTTTGTTTATTGCGCACTCTGAACAATGGTGTTTCTAAAATATACACATGACCGTTCTTCACTAAATCTGGAAAAAATTGCAAAAAGAAAGTCATGATTAATAAACGAATGTGCATCCCATCAACATCAGCATCAGTAGCAATAACAATATTATTATAACGCAAACCTTCCATACCTTCTTCAATGTTTAAAGCATGTTGCAACAAATTGAATTCTTCATTTTCATAAACCACTTTTTTTGTCAATCCATAGCAATTGAGCGGCTTCCCACGCAATGAAAAAACAGCTTGAGTTTCCACATTTCTGCTTTTCGTAATCGAACCACTTGCCGAGTCGCCTTCGGTAATGAAAATGGTTGATTCTTTTTGTTTTTGAAAAAATTCGTCTTTCAATTTTGCTGGAGGTTCTGCATTCAAATGAACTCTACAATCACGCAATTTCTTATTGTGCAGATTTGCTTTTTTAGCTCTTTCGTTTGCTAATTTTCGAATACCAGAAAGTTCTTTTCGTTCTCGCTCACTTTGCTCAATACGCTTTTTCATTGCGTCAGCCACAGGAGCATTTTTATGCAAGAAATTATCCAGTTCTTTTGCAAGAAAATCAAGTATGAAACTTCGCATACTTGGTCCGCCTTCCCACACATTTTGCGACCCTAATTTTGTTTTTGTTTGGCTTTCAAACACAGGCTCCTGAACCCTTACAGAGATTGCAGCACATATACTTTGTCTAATATCTGTTGCTTCGTAATCTTTCTTGAAAAAATCCCTAACAACTTTCACAAATGCCTCTCTAAAAGCAGCTTGGTGAGTTCCACCTTGTGTGGTGTGTTGACCATTTACAAATGAATATAAATCTTCACCATAATCTCCTGTATGCGTCAATGCTACTTCTATATCATCTCCTTTCAAATGGATAATTGGATAACGCATCACATCAGGATTGGTTTTCCGGCTCAATAAATCCAATAAACCATTCTTGGAAACATAGTTTCTACCATTGAAATTGATGGTTAAACCCGCATTCAAAAAACAATAATTCCAAATCAAATTCTCAACATAATCATTAATGAAATGATAGTTTTTAAATATGGAATCATCTGGACGGAAACTAACTAAAGTTCCATTGTTTTGAGTGGTTTCAGCTTCTTTATATTCTTTAGTTAAATGACCTTTTTCAAATTCAGCCACCTTAGTTTTGCCTTCTCGAAATGCGGCAACTTTGAAATATACGCTAAGTGCATTAACAGCTTTTGTACCCACACCATTAAGTCCCACAGATTTCTGAAAAGCTTTGCTGTCATATTTTGCACCAGTATTAATTTTGCTCACAACATCCACAACCTTACCCAAAGGAATTCCTCGCCCAAAATCTCGCACCGTCACCATTCCATCTTCAATTCGCACATCAACACGCTTACCAAAACCCATTGTAAACTCATCAATACAGTTATCCATCACCTCTTTTAGCAAAATATAAATACCATCATCCATGCTAGAGCCATCACCTAGCTTTCCGATATACATCCCTGGACGAAGTCGAATGTGCTCTCTCCAATCTAGAGATTTAATACTATCCTCATTATATTGATTTACATTTTCGGCCATATATTCATTCTTTAACTGTGCAAAGATGCACTTTTAGCTTTGGTTTTTAAGTTTCATTTCCACATAAGATTTTTGAAATTTCAAACGAAAAATGAAATACTGTTCAAAATATTTTATATACTTACGAAATAAAATGTTTCTAATCCAAGAAGTCAGTCATACCTATGTTTGAACTCAACAATGAATACTTATCCATTAAAATCAATGCTTTTGGAGCAGAGTTGCAATCCATCTTTAATCATAAAAATAATATAGAATATTTGTGGCAAGGAGATGCCAATTTTTGGTCAAAAAGAGCGCCAATTTTATTCCCAATTGTTGGACAGTTGATCAACAATCAATATACACATAAAAACAAAGTATATAATTTACCAAGACATGGCTTTGCTAGAGAAAAGCAATTTGAATGTATTAAACGAGAAAATGAACAAATAATTTTTCAGCTTGAAAGCAATGATGAAACACTCTTAGTTTATCCTTTTAAGTTTCAACTACAAATAAGTTATCAATTAAAAAACAATCATCTATCAGTAGCTTACGAAGTTAAAAATTTAAATGCTGATTTCCTCTATTTCTCCATAGGAGCACATCCAGCTTTTAATGTTCCTTTATTGCCTAATGAACAATTTGAAGATTATTTTCTTCAGTTCAATGAAAAGGAAACCGCTTCAAGATGGACACTTCAAGATGGACTGATTGACCAACCGATTGATTGGTATAAAAATGATTCAAAGCAAGAGCTCAGCAGAGCAATTTTAGCTGATGACGCCCTAGTGTTTAAGCAGCTCAAATCATCATCCTTACAGTTATTGAGTAACAATCATCAACATGGTGTTCGAGTTGATTTTGAAGGTTTTCCTTACTTAGGAATTTGGTCTGCAACGAATGCTCCTTTTGTTTGCATTGAACCTTGGTGCGGGATCGCTGACTATGTTGGAAAAGATGGAAGTTTGGAACAAAAAGAAGGGATAATTTCATTAGCAACAAATGCTGTTTGGAACAATCAATATTGTATTTCCATTTTATAATCAATGATTACAAATCGGTGCTTGGCATTTTATCTCCTCCACCAAATGAAATTGCTCCACTTGTATGTAAACCAAGCCTGAAGCCATATACACCTTCATTTAGGTCGTCCCAAGAATGAACAAAATCTAATCTAAAAATTCTAAACTTGTCATATCCCAAATTATCTATACCCAAAAATACTTCCATATAATTTCGGTCATGCTTTAAAAAATAAGCATTGGAACCGGATACAAAATACCAACGCAATTGTCGAAAAATTGGTAGTTTGTTGGAAAGCAATCCATTCAAATGCCATTCACCATGCAATTCAGCATAAGCTGAATTATTATTACTATACTTGTAATATGGTGCAAACTGAAAACTCTCTAAATATTGGTCTGCAATAAAAAACTGATTGCCGTTGATATGATTTAAGTCAGGGATGCTAACCCAATTTGATTGAAGAAATCCACCAATTGACACATGATAATTAACACTACCTAAAATTCCCAAACTAAAATTATCACGCACTGAAAGTGACCATTTATCGTAGTCGGTTTTACTATCTAAAATGTTTGGAATGCCTTTGTTGTATTCTAGCACAAATGCAGGCCAAGGACTTCTTTGCGGCATTTTAAAATCCGGATACTGAATATATTTCACACCCGGTTTAAAAGCCAACTTCAATTTAGCGGTAACCGCATTGTGTTTCGACCAATTTAAATTCAAGAATTCATCTGGCAAATTGCTTGTGAAATGTGACTCATGGCTGCTTTTCAAGAAACTATAGTCTGTGGTATTGTCTAGCGGTAGTCTTTGTTGAAAGCCAATTTGAGCCACCCATCGAATGCCATTCCCAAAGTTTCCACCTGTCATTAACTGAGCAGTCCATCGTTCATAAATCTTCAAATAGTTTTCAGCATAAGTCAATGTAACAAAAGAATTATAAAATGGATCAACTGGGTTTGAAGGGTTTAATTGATACACATATTTTCCCATCTCAGCCCCAAGCCACCAATTTTTTGTTTTGAAATTTGGATCATTATTCTGAAAAACAATTTTAGCCAAAGCATTTGCTCTTTGATTACTGAAACCATACCGCAACGAAAGATTTGTAAATAAGTTATTATTCGAATCAATAGATAATTGATAACTTATTCTTGGAGACAGATTGACCCCTTCAACAGTATTATAATTTACCATTTCATTCACGAAACTATTTACTCCAATTTCATATTTATATCCCTTACCATTGAATTTGTATCCTGATAAAAACAATCCTGAGAAACTAAATTTATTGCCTTTTCTTCTCATAGAATCCAAATATTTTGGATCAGAATAAACAGTATTTAAACTATCTTTTTTGACATAATCTTTGTGCTCTTCATCAAGTAATGGGATTGGTCTTTTTTGAGTCCAATAAGAGGTGTCTTTCTTATTTGCATTTTCCTCATAAACAGAAACCATTTTGTCGGCAAAAACACTGTCTGCAATAGGTTGATTTACCCTTTGTTTATCATAAACAGTAGCGAAATATCCAACAATATCAAATCCAAAAAACTTAACAGCCATATGAATCATTTGCTGTTTCACTACCCATTGTTTTGAATCATTAGTTGGTAAATAAATCTGTTCTAATCTAACTGTATCTAAAAACTCTACATTACCTGTTTTTGTTGCAGATAAACTTAGGCTTTGTAATACCCACTGATTGTCCACAACATAAAGAATGCCATCAAACAAAGGCTCGTAAAGCCTTTTAGGTGTTACTCTAATTTTGAAAAGCGTATGTCCATCTTCAACAAAATCTCCTTCAAGTTTGAACTTATAATAATGAAAGGCATTGTCGTTTATTGGTGAAATAAAACCTCTCGGATTTATTTGTTTCGACAATTGAATGGTATTACTGTAAATATTTATTACGGCTGGGAATTGTGCAAACCCCAAACCTTTAGGATTACCACTTTCTCGAACGGCATGAATGATTGTTTTTGTTTTATCTTTTGACTTAAAATAAGTTGCTTCTTCCTCGCATAAATATAAAACACCTTTGCCCGAACTATCCAACCAAAGATCAGCAGGATCAAGCTTTTTACCCATAATTTTCTTAGGAGTTTCTCTTGTTTTAAAAGTTCCTTTAAGATAAATATCTGTTTCAAAAGTTTTAA
Organism: uncultured Flavipsychrobacter sp.; assembly: GCA_964576425.1. Taxonomy (GTDB): domain Bacteria; phylum Bacteroidota; class Bacteroidia; order Chitinophagales; family Chitinophagaceae; genus JAFIGV01. The sequence goes on from CAZNVQ010000079.1 coordinate 5,340, forward strand.
TTTTCACCTCCAACTCTTTGCGTTTTGCTATCACTTTTCTCATGATATATTGAGCTGGATCTTCGCTTGATTTCAGTACAAATTCATTCATTTGTAAGGAAACAACAGACATTTTGAAATCGTGATTCACAAGTTCATTCCCTTTTACTTGAAGAAAAAAATGCGCTTGTTGAAAACCCATTATCTGACAAACTACATCATAATTTCCTGGCGGCAAATTAAGTTGATATTGACCTTCAGAATTAGCACTTACTCCTAGTGTGGAACCTTTTACAAAAACAGTAGCGAAAGGCAAAACCTCACCTTTTTCATCCGTTACCTTTCCTTGAAGAACGCCTCCAAAAGCATATACACTAAGTAAAACAAAAAATAATAAAAGAGTGTAGCGATGTATCAAATTAAATCATTTAAGGGATTAGAACAATCCATTTATATGGGCATCAATCCTTTTAACTACTTCTGCAAAATCTTCTTCGTTTGAAGTGAAATCCATTTGATCAACTTCAATAATTAACAATGGACCGTCATTGTATTGCTCAATCCATTTGTTATAAAATTCATTCAGTTTTTTAAGGTAATCAAGTCTAATGTTCTCTTCGTATTCTCTTCCTCTTTTCTGAATTTGGTCAACCAATTTTGGGATAGAAGCTTTCAGATAAATAAGTAAATCTGGTGGCGCAACCATCGTTTTAAGGTTTTGAAAAAACGAAGAATAATTGTCAAAATCTCTGCTTGTCATCAAACCCATTTCACAAAGATTAGGGGCAAATATGTATGCATCTTCATAAATTGTTCTGTCTTGAATGACCGTTTCTTCTCCATTTCGAATGTCCAATAATTGACGCAAACGGCTATTCAAAAAATAGATTTGAAGATTGAAAGACCAACGATGCATATCCTCATAAAAATCAACCAAATACGGATTGTGATCCACATCTTCAAAATGAGGTGTCCATTTATAATGTTTTGCCAACATGGTGGTTAGCGTAGTTTTGCCAGCACCAATGTTGCCTGCAATTGCAATATGTTTAGGTTTCTTTATAGACATCGTATTGAAATTAGTAAACTGTGTGCACAATTTTACGCATTATGAAGCGAATCATATAATATCACAAAACAATATTAATAATAATTTATTCCAATTCTTTCTCTTGCTGCTAAAATCGTTTTTTGAGCACTGATTCTAGCTTTTTCGGCACCATCTTTCAAGATTTTTTGAAGCATTTTTTCATCTTCTTGTAATTCCTTGGCTTTTTCACGAATTGGGTTCAAAAAAGCAACCATATCTTCTGCCAATTGCTTTTTCATGTCGCCATATCGAATGGTGCAATTGTTGTAATGTTCTCTATAATGATTAGTAGTTTCAACGGTTGAAACCAAGGACATTAATTGAAACACATTTTGAATATACAATGGCATTTCACTATTAGGTTCAGTAGGCCCTTGGTCCGTTTTTGCTTTCATTATTTTTTTGCGGATAATCTCATCTTCATCAGCTAAATAAATAGTCGCATTGACATTTTCACTTTTACTCATTTTGCCTTCGCCATCTAAACTTGGTACTTTAACCAATTCACTTCCAAAATTGAACGGCATTGGTTCAGGAAACAATTCGCCATAACGTCCATTAAATCTTTGAGCAAAATTTCTCGCCATTTCTAAATGTTGCTCCTGATCCTTGCCCACAGGCACTTTCACAGCTCTGTGTATTAAAATATCAGCCGCCATTAACACAGGATAAGTCAATAATCCCGCATTCACATTATTGGGCTGAAGACGAACTTTATCTTTAAATGTTGGCACTTTTTCAAGTTCACCTTTATAGACCAACATATTCAGCATTAAATACAATTCTGGAATTTCAGGCAAATCACTTTGCACATATAGTGCCACTTTGTTTGGATCAAGCCCACAAGCAATATTTTCAGCCACAACACGATAAACATTACCTCTCAAATCTTTTGGATCAGGATGTGTCGTTAGACTGTGATAGTCTGCTACAAAAAAATAACATTCATGGGTGTCCTGCATTTTCACATAATTGCGCATGGCACCAAAGTAGTTTCCTAAATGCAAGTAACCTGTGGAACGAATTCCACTAACAACAATCTCTTTGCTCATAGTGCGGCAAGTTACAAAACCACCTAAGATTAGAGAAAGATTTAAGGGTTAAGTTTTGGGATATTCATAAAAAAAGCCTCTAGAATACTAGAGGCTAAAAAAAATGAATATAAACATTTTTACTTAGTTAATGTGGCGCTTAATTTAACACTATCATCTAAATCATCTTCATTATATCCCCAAACTTCAGGAATTGTTACTGTTGTTTTGCCATCTTTCACAATCACTGTTGCCGTTACACCTGAATTGTCTTTGGTGGAATATATTGTAGAAACACCGTTGATTAGTGCAATTGCCGTTAAATCTATTTCATCTTCATCATCTGCAATTTCAACGACTTGGTAGTTACCACTGACTGTTGGCAAAGTGGTGTCAGCAAAGCTGATCCAAAGCAGACTTGTTCCACTTGAGCTAATGAGGCTGCCAGGCAAAGTGTCACTCACACTACTTGAAGTGTATGTATTTGGACCTATTTTCCACGAATTGGTAGTCGAATTGTTGTCATCCTTTTTACAAGCAGCTAAAAGCGTTAAAAAAGATAATACAACAAGAATAATTTTATTGGTTAATTTCATTCGGGTGCAAAAGTAATGAATTTTTCAATATAAAAACATAAACTCATTAGTAAAATCAATTACCTATCAAGTTTTAACACAGAATTAGACAAAAGAAATTTTAGACATCCCTAAAATTATTTTTACATTGCACCAATGGGCATTCATTCCGATAAATCATTAAGTGAGGTTCACGAAAGCATTGACCCATCACAAGCTAAAGGTAAGTGGCGAAAAATTGCCGCGTTCTTTGGACCTGCTTATTTGGTCAGTGTGGGCTATATGGATCCTGGGAATTGGGCTACTGATTTGGCTGGAGGAAGTCAATTTGGTTACTCTTTAATTTGGGTTTTGTTAATGAGTAATTTGATGGCATTGTTACTGCAATCATTGAGTGCAAGGTTGGGCATTGTTCAAGGTAGAGACTTAGCGCAATGTAATAGAGAAATGTATCCCCAAAACATAAATTTTATTTTATATCTATTGGCTGAGGTTGCAATTGCAGCTTGCGATTTAGCCGAAGTGCTTGGAATGGCAATTGGACTCAACTTATTGCTTGACATTCCCTTGCTTTGGGGTGTTGGAATCACCATGCTTGACACACTGCTATTATTGTATCTTCAAAAATTGGGAATGCGCAAACTTGAAGCTTTTATCATTGCTTTGGTGGCTATAATTGGCGGATGCTTTTTTATTGAAATCATTTTAGCCAAACCAGATTTTGCCGCCATAAGCAAGGGTTTTGTGCCAACCATTCCTTCACAAACAGCCTTGTATATCGCCATCGGTATCATTGGTGCAACGGTAATGCCGCACAATTTATATTTACATTCAGCATTAGTGCAAACTCGTAAAATCAAACGGGATGAAGCTTCGCTAAAAAAAGCCATAAAACTGAACACTATTGATAGTGCTATTGCACTTAACACTGCATTTTTGGTCAACGCAGCTATTCTTATCTTAGCAGCTGCTGTTTTTTTTGAAAAAGGGAATCACCATGTTGCAGCGCTGAAAGATGCACACCAATTACTCTCACCACTTTTAGGAAATGTTTGGGCATCACACCTTTTTGCCATTGCTTTGATTGCTGCAGGACAGAGTTCAACGGTAACCGGAACTTTAGCTGGTCAAATTGTGATGGAAGGATACCTCAACCTTCGTTTCAATCCATGGGTAAGACGACTTATAACAAGACTATTAGCGGTAGTTCCTGCATTCTTAGTATTGTATTGGCTTGGTGATGAAAAGGTTGATGACATGCTTATTTTTAGTCAGGTGCTCTTAAGCATGCAATTGGCGTTTGCCATTATTCCACTCATCCATTTTGTGAGCGACAAAAAAAATATGGGCATTTTTACAATTGATAATAAAACCAAAATTGCCTCTTGGTTTATCGCTGCGCTTATTATTGCACTTAACCTCAAACTCGTAATAGAAACGGCAAATCCATTGATTCAAAAATCTGGACATTGGCTGGCTAAAATTTTAATTATTTCAACTGAAATTGGACTACTATTACTTATATTAATAACACTCATATACCCTTTAATAAAAAGAAGAAAAGAGCTTGATGCGGATATTCATGGTCATGCTGGACAACCCATTATGCCCACTTTGGAAGCGAAGCCATTTCGTAAAATCGCATTGGCATTAGACTATAGTGAAATGGATTTTCAAGTTATTCAATATGCACTTGCTTTAGCTCAAAAAAATACGTCTTTCATTCTGATACACATCGTTGAAAGTGCCTCAGCAAAGGTGATTGGCGAGGAAACTGAGGATTATGAAACGAGAAAAGACAAAGCGAAAATGGAAGCTTATGCCAAGTTTTTTATAGAGAAAAATTTCACTGCTGAAATGTATTTCGGATTTCGCAATAGATCACATGAAATTGCCCGAATCGTGAACGAAAGCCAAGCAGATTTGCTCATCGTCGGTAGTCACGGTCATAAAGGACTAAAAGATTTCATTTTTGGAGAAACCATCAATCAGGTAAGACATTTAGTTACTATTCCAGTTTTTATAGCGCAATAATTCTCAGCCTTATTAAAATTTCAATTGGTTTTGAATAAATTTAAAACCTGAAACAGATATTCTTCAAAATGAACAAGAAAACTGAGACAAATAACAGCATTAAAGAAACTTCAATATTTTCAATCAAATATCCATTAATTTGGTTGGCTGCAGCAGTGCTGATTCTTTATTGGCCTTCATTAAAATTTGATTTCACCGAACTCGACGATTCCATTTTCATTCGTGAATTATCTTTTTACAACGAAGATCTAACTAACCTCATCACTTCGTTCAAAAGAGGCGTTTTCCATGCTACGAACGACACTTATTACCGTCCGCTTTTTTTGGACTCCATGATTTTAAATTATCAATTGAGCGATAAGAATATTGAAGGCTATCACTTGATTAATTTATTGTTGCATCTAAGTTGTGTGTTATTGCTTTTCCGCTTGTTTCGAAAAATTGGAGTTAACAACAACAATTCATTTTTGCTGAGTTTAATTTTTGCGGTACATCCTGTTTTGTCGCAAGCAGTAGCATGGATTCCAGGTAGAAATGATACATTGATGGCACTGTTCATTCTTCCTTATTTGAGTTCAAGCATTGATTATGCTGAGCGCCAAAAACCTTTATCCTTAGGCATTTCATTGTTGTTGCTCACAGCAGCCATGTTCACCAAAGAAACAGCTTTGCTTGCTCCTGTTGCCGCTTGGATCATTCTTGTTTTCATCTTGAAAAACAAAATGTGGTCGAAACAAATGTTGGTTCAATATGGCATTTGGTTAGCAAGTGGATTAATTTATTTATGGGTTCGTTCGGGAGCAACATTGAAACAAAATCCAATGAATCCTGGCAATATGATGCATGACTTTGTTCGTCGTATTCCGTTGTTGGTTCAGTATTTGGGTAAAATATTACTTCCATTCAACCTTAGTGTTTTCCCTATTATGGATGACACTGTTTACTACTTCGGCTTTGCTGCAATTGCAATTATCGTTGCAATTGTTTTTTTAGCCAAACAGAGAAACAACAATATAGTTTGGGGAGGATTAGCTTTGTTTTTCATCTTCTTGTTGCCCGTACTTTTTGTGCCTAACAACATTAATGAACAGACTTTTGAACATCGTCTTTATTTGCCCATCATTGGTATTCTTTTGATTTTATCACAGTCTATTTTATTTCAAAATACATTAGAGACCAAGAAACTAACAGGAATAATCGTAGGCATTGCCTTTGTTTTTGCGTTCATCAATTACAAACATCAAGACCATTTCAAAGACCCTCTTTCTTTTTGGGGACAAGCTGCTGAAACTTCGCCCCACTCTGCTTATGCGCTGATGATGTATGGTGCAAGAATCAAGGATGACAACGCACTCCGAAACGAATACATTGAAAAAGCATACCAACTCAATCCTGATGAAAAATACTTGAATTACTATTATGCTTTGATGCTTCAAGAAAAAGATTCGATGGAAGCTTCAGCAAAACATTTGTTGAAAGAACAGAAAATTTCGGATTATTATGAATGTGATTTTTACTTAGCCAAAGTTGATTTCAGTAGAAAAGATTTCAATCAAGCTGCGAAACATTTAGAGCGTTATGTGAGCAGAGACACGCTTAGCGAACCAGGCAATAATAATTTGCTTTTATTATACGTAGAACTCAAAGAAAAAGCTAAAGGCTTGAAACACATCAGCGACATGAAACGTAGAGGTTTGATTGTTTCACCTGCTGTTCAACAGCAAATTGAAAACTTACCTTAATTATTAAGAACTAACGTTAAAAATATTTAAAGTAACAAAATGTATTTTTCAAAGAACTGATACTTTTTTTCAATGAAAAACTATTACCTTTGCAGCCGATTTTGATACAAATCATTTGATTTTATTGAAACGATGGTCCGGTAGCTCAGTTGGATAGAGCATCAGCCTTCTAAGCTGAGGGTCATTGGTTCGAATCCAATCCGGATCACTTTTAACAACA
>CAZNVQ010000080.1:0-11912 GCA_964576425.1 uncultured Flavipsychrobacter sp.
GTTTCCTGTGTTGTAGGGTGGGTCTATGTAAATACATTTTATACGTCCTTCGTATTGGGGTAAAAGGGCTTTCAGGGCTTCAAGATTGTCGCCATGTATTATTTTGTTGCCGCTGTTGGTTTCTTGTTCGGTTTGTGTTCCGTTGTCAAAGCCGTAGGAGTGTTCCAATACTTTAAACGGAACATCCATGTGATGATTGATAACTTTATCTTTTCCTATCCAGTGTAGTGTTGGCATCTATTAATAGCTAATTTCAAATAATTTATTGACAGTAAAGTTAATTTTTATGTTCTTTAATTGTCAAAAATGCCTTTCAAACTGTCCGTTGTCTTATTGTGAGTTGGTTCTTAGTTATGAGTGCGTTTTTATACAATATTAAATTTGCTGCAATTTTGCATGGTTTGGTAATGTAATCATCAACACCATTTTCAAAACCTTGTAATTTATCTTCAATTTCTCCAAATGCTGTAATAAAATTATAGGAGTTGAAATACTCTGCGGACGTAGTTTTTTTTTAATGCATATCTATTTTTAAATGGAATATTTACTTCAAATAAGAATAAATCGTAATGGCTTCTGCTGAACAATTTCTCAGCGATTTCACCATCATACGCTACATCCACTTCAAAACCTTATGCTGTCATTTGGTGCATCAAATCTTGCAACAATTGGGCATCATCCTCAACTAATAGAATTTTCATATAGGTTTTTATGAAATCATTTTTTCAAACCTAACCAGTTCATGGCATTATCAAACAGAAGTTTTTGCTTGGTAGCTTCATTGGATAAGTGTTTTTCTATCAACAAACCTGGATGATGTTCACCAAGCGGAAAAGGATAATCGCTGCCCATGCATATAAAATCTTCTCCCATAATGTCAATAATAAAATTCAAAGCCTTTGCATCATGCACTAATGCATCAATCCAAAATTTTCCAATATAATTTCTTGGGTTATTCGGATTATCGATAGCACACAAATCTGGACGAACATTAAACCCATGTTCAATTCTTCCAATTGTCAATGGAAAACTACCACCACCATGTGCAAAAGCTACTTTAAGATTCGGATGACGTTCTAAAACTCCAGAGAAAATCATGGATGTGATTGCTCTTGAAGTTTCAGCAGGCATGCCCACCAACCAAGGCAACCAATATTTCACCATTTCATTTTCACCCATCATTTCCCAGGGATGAACGAACAAGCTACAATTCAATGCTGCTGCTGCTTCCCAAAATGGTTCAAAAATTGGGTCACTCAAGTTTTTACCATTGATGTTTGAACCTATTTCAAGTCCGGGCATTTTCAAATCAACAACACAACGCTCCATTTCTTTGATGGCAAGGTCAATGTCTTGTAAAGGCACTGTGCCAATACCGATAAATCGATCAGGATGTTGCTCGACACAACTTGCTATATGGTCGTTGAAAAAACGAGAAGTCTCCAATCCATGTTCGGGCTTTGACCAATAATTGAACAAAACGGGAATAGTGGACAACACTTGAATGCCCACTTGCGTCATGTCCATTTCTTTTAATCTAACCGAAGCATCCCAACAATTTTGTTCCACTTCTCTGAAAACCTTGTCCCCTTTAATCATAAGCGCACAGCCCGGACAATGATGTTCTAAGTGAATGAACTCACCATACCCAAACTTTTGAAAATAATTGGGTATATGCTCTGGCATAATGTGCGTATGAATATCAATCTTTTGATGCATGTTGTTACTCGTTTTTCAATTTTCATTAAACCATTTCATAAATCAATGCAGCTCCTTGTCCAACACCAACACACATTGAAGCTAGTCCATACTTATTTCCGCGTCTGCGCATTTCATACAACAAAGAAGTTGAAATTCTTGCACCGCTGCAACCCAAAGGATGTCCAAGCGCAATTGCGCCTCCGTTGACATTCACTTTAGCTTCGTGCAACGATAAGTCGCGCATACAAGCAATACTTTGAGCAGCAAAAGCTTCATTCAATTCCACCAAGTCAATGTCGTCTATTGTCAAACCCGCTCTGCTCAAAGCTTTGAGCGTTGCCGGAACTGGACCAATGCCCATGATAGCGGGGTCAACACCAGCAACTGCCATTGATTTAATGGTAGCTATCGGTTGTAAATTGTATTTTTTTACGGCTGCCTCTGAAGCTAATATTAATGCAGCTGCGCCATCATTCACTCCACTTGCATTACCTGCTGTTACAGTTCCGCCTTTCTTAAAAGCAGGTTTTAGACTAGCTAATTTTTCAATTGTAGTAGCTCGTGGATGTTCGTCCGTGTCGAAAATCATTGATTTCCCTTTGCCAAAATCCACGGTCACTGGAAGAATTTCATCTTTAAATTTTCCAGAAGCATGAGCTGCTTGATATTTCTCTTGACTTTTAAAAGAAAATTCGTCTTGCTCTTCCCGACTAATGCCCCAACGTTCTGCAACATTTTCAGCTGTTTCGCCCATTGAATAAGGATGATACAGTTCGCTCAATCGGTCGTTGATGAAACGCCATCCAATACTAGTGTCAAAAATTTCAACCTTACGTTGATAAGGTGATTCTGCTTTTGCCATCACGAAAGGTGCGCGGGTCATGGATTCTACACCACCAGCAATGTAAATATCGCCATCACCACATTGAATGGCGCGTGTTGTATCCATAATAGCTTGCAAGCCTGATGCACAAAGTCGATTAACCGTGTTACCAGCAACTGTAATGGGCAAGCCAGCAAGCAACGCTGACATTCTCGCTACATTTCTATTGTCCTCGCCTGCTTGATTAGCTGCACCTGCAATCACTTCTTCAATAGCATTGACATCAATTTTTGGGTTTCTTTGAACCAAAGCCTTGATGACATGAGCCAACAAATCATCAGGACGAACTGTGGATAAGCTTCCGCCATGTTTGCCAATTGGCGTGCGTAATGCATCGATTACATAAACTTTATTCATAAAAATTATTTTTTAAGATTGAAGACTTTGATTTAAATCATAGATAATATCTTCCACATTTTCGAGCCCAACACTCATGCGAATCAATCCATCTGAAATTCCTGAAGAACGACGCATGTCAACCGGAACACCCGCATGTGTTGTGGATGCAGGATGAACTAAAAGCGTGTCGCAAGTTCCTAAGGAAACCGCATGAGTACACAATTGCAAGCGATTCATAAAACGAACTCCTGCATCATAACCTCCTTTCAATTCAAAGCTTAACATAGCCCCTGGATGATTCATTTGTTTAGCTGCAATATGATAATGAGGATGATTTTTTAACCCTAAATAATTAACTTGTTCAACGGCTTCATGCAGATTTAAAAATTCTGCAACTTTCATTGCATTGTCACAATGACGTTGCATTCTCAAACCCAATGTGCGCAAGCCATTCGTTAAAAGAAAAGCATCAAAAGCATTGCTATTTCCACCAAGCAAACGATGCTTTTTGGTCACAATAGTATTCATTTTAGAAAGGTCTTTTCCAATCAAAATTCCTGAAACCGCAGTGCCATGTCCATTTAAAAATTTTGTGGTGGAATGCATCACATAATCCACATCAAATTGAAAAGGTTGTTGTAAAAAAGGTGTTGCAAAAGTATTGTCCACACAAACCACGAGCTGATTTGCTTTGGCAATTTTTGAAAGTGATTCTATGGAAACGCATTGCAGCGTTGGGTTTGCGGGTGTTTCAATGTACATCAGTTTTATGGATGCATCCGATTGAATTGCTTTTTCCACTGCTTGTTCATCATGAAAATCCACCATCACATAAGACATTCCTAAATCGGGCAATACTTTGTCCAACAGTTCTTGAGTACCACCGTATAAAGAAGGATGAGTAATAATTTTATCTCCGGCTTTCAAATTACTGAGCAACATGGTAGTAATTGCTGCCATTCCTGAAGCGTGTAAAATAGCTTTTAATTTCAATGGCTCACCGTTTTGATTCAATAAACCAAATGCTTCTAATTGTGCAATTTTCTCTTCTGCTTCTGAAATAGTAGGATTTCCAAAACGACCATAAACATAGCCTTGTTCTTCCCCTTTGAAAATAGCCGATGCTTGTTCAATTGAATCAAAGGTATAGGTGCTGGATGCATAGATTGGAGTCAAGTGGGCTCTGTGTTGTTCAGATTCATGACCACCATGAATACACAAACTATCAAAACCCATTTTAATCGGACTTTTCATGTCTAAAGGAATTAAATTCGCAGCAAAGTTATAGTTTAGAATGAAGGAATCCCTGCTCCATTTAGCCCAATATCATATTTGGGCAAATCATCGAATGATAACATTATTGCATGAGCTTTCTGATGCTCAAATTGATGCTGATATCAATAGTAGTTTTAATTCTATTCGTAAAACAGTGTATCATTCTTGGAGTGCCGAGGATATTTGGTTGCAAAGACTAAAATTAGTGGAAAACCCAATTTGGCAACAAGCACAATTTCAAGGAAATTTTGAAGAAGCATTGCATGAATGGGAAAAATGTGGTGCAGATTTGCTTCAATTCATAGAAAACCAATATAACGACCGTGCTTTGGAACATGTGGTGCAATATTCCAGCCTAGACAAACAAGTGCACAAGACCGCTACTTATATCATTCTACAGCATGTGTTTAATCATGCTACTTATCACAGAGGTCAATTAGTGACGATGTTAAGGCAAGTTGGTATAACTAAAATTCCTTCTTTTGATTTGATAGTTTACAGTAGGTTGAAAAAATAAACCGTCTCCAATCGAAGACGGTTTAAAAGAATGATACTGTAAAGACCGAAGTCCACAATATCCTCGAGGTTTGGCACCAAGGCAAAGTTACTTTTAAAATAGGATTTATAAGGGCAAAGTTTGAATTAAAATGTAAGGTTTTGACGTACACTTTCATGAATCATATTACTTTCTTTCAACTTTCTTTTTAATTTATTTTCAGTGATACCCGAAAGACGTTTCACCGCATCTTTCCCAAAACGATTTCTAATTCTGTCCATCGCCTGACAAAGGTTGACTTGGGTTATGGTGTCGTTAAACAAATCAATTTGATAACTTCCCGAAACCAAATGACTGAATCGAATGCCAATCAAACGCACTTTTGCTTTTCGCGTTTGTACTTTTTCCCATAGTTGTAAAATAGCTTGAATCAAATCCACGTCTGTTGCAGTTGCAGAAATATAGGTTTGTTTTACATGCGTATCAAAATCAGCGTATCGAATTTTCACAGCAATACTGCAAGTAAGTCGTTGTTCCTTGCGCATTTTATAAGCTAATTCTTCCACCATTTTTATCAATGTCGCTCTTAAAATGCTTTTATCATCAACATCTTGATGGAAAGTTGTTTCAGTGCTCATGGATTTTCTTTCATGCAATGGTTCAACAGGTGAATCATCGATACCATTTGCTTTGTTCCAAATCACTACACCATGGTCGCCTAAAGCATTTCTTAATATGTCAACAGGAATTTCTTGAATAGATTGAATTTTTTCCAGCCCCATTTTTTTCAAAGTCTGAAAAGTTTTTTCACCCACCATCGGAATTTTTCGAACGGAAAGAGGCGCAAGAAAAGCCTTCTCTTTTCCATGTTCTATGTACAAAGCACCACCCTGCGATTTGGCTTGACCTGTAGCAATTTTAGCTACGGTTTTGCTCGAGGACAAACCAAAAGAAATAGGTAACCACGTTTCTTTTGTGATTTTAGCTTTCAATTTCAAAGTCCAATCATAGCAACCAAAAAACTGGTCCATTCCAGTCAAATCTAAATAATGCTCATCTATTGAAGCCTTTTCAACTAGCGGAGCACTATCATTAATAATGTCAGTAACCTCCTTCGATCTTTTAGCGTATTCATCCATATCACCTCGAACAATGACAGCTTCGGGACATAATTGTCGAGCTTGCTTCATAGACATCGCACTTTTCACCCCAAAACTTCGTGCTTCGTAGCTGCAAGAAGAAACCACACCGCGATCGGAGGAACCACCTACGATAACTGGTTTTCCAATCAACGAAGGCTGCCGCAAACGCTCCACAGAAACAAAAAAAGAATCGAGGTCGAAATGTGCAATATGTCTTTCCATGTGATAAGGTTTTTTAGAATAACACTTTTAGTACCATTATTTAGACACTAAAAGTATCAACTAAAAATTGAAAAACAAGAAGTTTGCGACAAAAATTTTGGGGCTTATTTCATTAAGAAATAAAACATATTTTTACCTCTATTTCAAATCCATAAGCATGAACCCTTCAAAACCCACAACAATTGAGGAATACATTGCATCGTTTCCTAAAGACACACAACAGACGTTGAACGAACTCAGAAAATTGGTCGTAGCAACAGTGCCAAACTGTATTGAATCGATAAGCTATGGAATGCCTGCATACAAACTGAATGGAAAGCCAATGATTTACTTTGCGGCTTTTAAACATCATATTGGCATTTATGCAACGCCAATCACACATGAGGCATTTGCAGATGAATTGAGTGCGTATAAACAAGGAAAAGGCTCGGTGCAGTTTCCGCTGAACCAAGCCTTTCCATATGAGTTAGTCAAAAAAATGATAATTTACAAAATGAAGCATCTATAATTAATGATGATTCAGTGGGAACCCATTATTCACTAAATCTGGATTGCCCATTTTCCCTGATTGGTAATCATTAATACATCTTCGAATTTCAGATTCATTGGTCATTACAAACGGACCGTAAGCATAAACTACTTCGTTATGTGGCTGTCCGCCAAGCATTAAAAATGAAGCATCTTCCTGACAAAAAATATTAATGCTGTCTTTTTCACGTTCATACAAAGCCACCTGATTGGTGTTGATAGCACGTCTTTCTTCGGTTTCGAGTTGTCCGCTGATAACATAAATAAATGCATTATGTTTAGGATCAACAGGAATGTTCAATTTAGTTCCTTTTTTGGCTGTGAAATGATAATAAAACACAGGGAACAAACATTCTACAGAAGACTTAGCGCCATTCATTTCACCCAAAACAATTTTCACTTCATAATTTTCACCTTTCAATTCGGCCATTTTATCTGGATGAAATAATTCAGTGGAAGGTGCTATAAATTTATGTTTTGAAGGCATGTTGAGCCAAATTTGAAACCCATGATAGATGCCACCTTGTTGAAAAAGTTGATTTCCTGTTTCTTCCATGTGGATGGCGCCACGCCCAGAGGTGAACATCATAAAATCACCTTTGCTGATTTGAAAATCATATTGCAAACTATCGCGGTGATGACCGTTGCCTTCCAAGAAATAAGTTGTTGGAATAATACCCGCATGAGGATGAGCATCAACTCGCAGCGGTTTATCTTTTGGATTCACTTTAACTGGACCAAACTCATCTAAAAACACATAGGGAGAAACATAATCATTATGGTCGCCTGCGAAGGCACGTAACACAGGCAAAGTGCCCACCATAGAACGTTGTGCCGAAATCACCTGAACCACTCTCCTGCCTGATTTGGAATCAGACATACCCGATGAAGCCTTCAAAATATTTGGTGCTACAATGGAAGCACCAATAATTGCAGAACCTTTTAAAAACGCTCTTCTTTCCATGAGTTTGAAAATTATTAAAGTATAAAATTAACCACAAATTTGATGGTAGCAGACTATCATTTATTAGCATTTGTTATAGTTCAATCAAGACTTTCATTTGCTGATTGATTCATATCTTCCACCAAACCAGGAATTGAGGTTTCATAGGGCAACCAATAAGCCGAAGATACATCAAAAACTTCGATGAATTGTTTACCGATTTCTAGTTTGTAATCAAATTTGGCAAAATCAATGGAGACATAACCTGGATAAAAAAAATGAAATCCATTTTCAGCAGCAAAAGCAATGCTTTCAAAATAGAGCCATTTACTCAAACTAAATTTGGTGTAATCGGGATGATAAAAATTCATGATTCCTGCTGCTGAAGTTTCACCTAAATCAAAATAGCCCACAGCTATTAATCGACTGCCATCAAACACTTGCCACATGTATGTTGGGAAATAATTCTCTGTTTGTTCGCCTATCAAAAACTCAGCTATTGTTTGTGGCGCATTGAAATCAATTTGGGCTCTATACAATTGGTACAATTCTTCCTGTGAAGATTCAATCAATGCGTTAGTTAATTTTAATTGAAATCGTTTGCCTCTTCTCCGTAAATACTGAAAACGTTTTCCTGGCTTGAATTTGCTTAAATTAATTCGAATCCAAAAAACCTGAATGACATCATTATCATCAGTAACAGAATAACTTGTAGTGAACATAGTTTGTCGCATCCTGTAACAACCCAATGACAATAATTGATCCATCAATTTAGGGTCAATCGGTTGTTGCAAAACGAGATAAGACATTAGGTTATTCAGTATAAAACTTATTCAACAATTAGCTTTTGCGTGTAATATTTTTCTTGTTGTTTTAGTTCAACAAAATAAATTCCTTTAGACCAATTTGCTACGTCCAAAACATGAAATTCTCCATCATTTGCATTCAACTTTTTAACATAAACCAAACGACCGATTTCATCTTTTATCATCAATTCGGCAGAAACATTAGCATTCTTTGGCAATATGATGAAACACTGTGCTGTAGCTGGATTGGGATAAACAATAATATTATTTTGAGTATGTACATCGGTGCCAATTGATAACAATTGAATTGTCCTCAAAACAGCTGACATAGCATTGATTTTTCCATGTCCCCAAATATTATTACCTGCAGCAGGTAAGTTTGTAGTGTAAGCATCTTTAATCGCAGTTTGGGCTAAAATGTCATTGACTTGCTTTGGTGTCAAAGTTGGATTCACTTGTAATAACAAAGCAACAATTCCCGCTGCTGCAGGAGAGGACATAGAAGTGCCCGCCAACATTGCATAGTTATAAGTTTTGTTATTATTGGGATCCAACCAAGAATCGACCACAGAACTAAATGAATTTCCACCAGTGTTGAAAACGGTATCATATGAATTTACGGCAGAACCAATCATTAATCCAGGTGCGGCAATATCTGGTTTCACTCGTCCGTCAGAAGAGGGTCCTCTGCTTGAAAAAGAAGTTATGGCACCTTTCACATATCCACCACTGTAATCCATGAAACTTCCATTGAAATTAGTGAATTTATTTTTGGAAACATAAGCACCAACAGCCAAAGCAGATTTGGTACAAGCCATGTCCCCAACCGTAGAATTAATATTACCATTTACAGCCCAATTGAAACCATTGTTGGTGAAATCAGCATAATAGCCTGTTGTGTTTTTAACAAACCCACTCCACATATGAACATTGCCAGAGTTACCTTTTACGCTTACCAAAACAGTTTCAGTAACCTTGCTAAACAATTCAATAAAAATTCTTGGCTTGCCATTAAATTCAACAGAAGAAGTAGCAATATTTGCCCAAAGTGTATCGCCATTTTGACCTATCAAAAATGCATTATGTAATTGATTATCCAAACAAATCCAAGAAGTGTTTGTAACCTTTGTAGCACCATTATATAAACTGAGTTGAAGACAAAATGTTTTTGAGGAATCGCCCCAAATGTCTACCCAGGTGCGCTTTTCAGACAAGTAACTGCTGAAACCTACAAAAGATTGTACCAATGTGTCTGTTGAAGAAAATGTTTTATTTACATGCAATTTATTGCTTCCATTATTACCCGCAGAACACACAAAAATTTTACCTGGACCAGTCAATGCATCACAAGCTTTGCTGAACAAGGATAAACCATCATGAGGACCAATGCTGCAACCCCAACTCAAATTGGCAACAGCAGGTTTTCCAATACTATTGGCGTATGAAAAAATATAATTCATCCCATCAATAATTGAAGTCATTCCTGTTGATGTCCAATTATTGGGAGCAGGTGTAATGCCTACCAACACTAAATTAGCTTCAGGTGCCATGCCTTTACTTGCACCTGAGATATTGGTACCATAGCCGCCACCAGAAGCTATTCCAGCAACATGCGCACCATGCGACATAATCATATCATATCCCTTATTCCACATGTCTTGCGCAACTGTGATTTCGTTTCCATAATTGAAACTAGATGGAGGATTTCCAACATTCACTTGTTCCCAAATTCGCTTCACACGATAAAGATTTCCACTGGAATCGAACAATGAAGGATGGCGATAATCAAAACCGGCATCAATAATGCCAACAACCACATCTTTCCCTTTGAATGCCTGAGGTAAATTGCCTAAACCACCGTGAACCGAATCGACACGAGTGAGCCAGCGCGCAGAATCTAAAGTAGAATGAATAGATTCGTCTAACTGAAAATAATCAATCTGTGCGTGATGAACAACTTGTTGCAATTGTTCAATCGGAATGTGTAAGGTCCAAACAGTACCGGCTTTGGTGCCAATTTTAACACCAACTTGCTCCAACCATTCCGAAGAAGCATTGGGCTTCATTTGAGCTAATGCACTGATGAAAATATTGCCTTGAGCATCTTTTTTATAAACATAGTTTTCAGGCAAAAATCCTCGTTGCTGTTGCTGAAAAAAGATTTGAGTTAGTGGTGAAAGTTTGGGAGCATTCTGAGCAAAAGAACAAACACTCAACAACAAAAAAACGGATATATAAATTAAACGCATTTTAAAATTTTAATAGGCTGTAAGGTACAAACTTTAAGGATTCACAGCGAATTGATAACATGATAATTTCTTGAGTCCAAATATTATTTTCTTTCACTATTAAGTCATAAAACAAGTATTTAAAATTGGACACTTTCATTTAATGGAGTTCCCTTATTTTTGCTTTATTGATTTTATGATTCAGCAATAGTCAACAATTTTAATTTATTTAATTGCATGCGTTTTTTTGCCTTAATCTGTTTTCTTCTTTTCTCATTACAATCAGTTGCGCAGGAAGATTTGCAAGCTTTCAAAGGCGCACAGCTTTCATCGCCAAGAGTGAGTCAAGCAATGATGAGCTTTAAAGATAGTGCAAGACGTTTGTTTGAAAGTCAAGGACTGAATTTTCCACCAAATGAAATTTATCTACGTTCGTTTAAAAGTTGCAATGAGATGGAACTTTGGGGCAGAAATAATGAAGAAGAAGAATTTAAAAAAGTAAAAACGTATAGAGTTTGTGCATTGTCAGGATTGCTTGGACCAAAACGTTTTGAAGGTGACAGACAAGTGCCTGAAGGATTGTATTTTATTGATGAATTTAATCCTCGAAGTGAATATTACCTTTCTTTATTAATTAATTATCCCAATTATTCAGATGTGATAATGGGTGAAAGAAGAAAGCTCGGTGGTGAAATCTATATTCATGGAGGCTGCGTCACAGTTGGTTGTTTGCCCATGACTGATGATTTTATCCAAGAATTATATGTTATTTGTTTAAGTGCAAAATTGAATGGACAAAACAATATTCCTGTTCATATTTTCCCAACAAGATTTGATCAAGTTGGTGTCAATTACTTAGCCAAGAGTTATAAAGGAGACGAGTCAAAACAAACTTTTTGGACTAACCTCAAAAACATATATGATTACTTTGAAACCAACCATAAATTAATGCCTGTAATGTATAGTACTGATGGAAAGTACATTTCAAATTAATTTAAATACTTATAAAATGACCTTTAAACCTAATTTTTGTTTCCTTATTTTATGCATTTTAAGTCTTTTTTCTTGTGAAAAAGAAGTGAAAATGGATTTAGCAAGCGGTCCAGCCAAACTAGTCGTGGAGGGGAATATCGAAACTGATCGTTTCCCATTAGTTGTTCTTACAAAATCAGTTGGCTATTTTTCAAAAATTGACTTAGAACTCATTCAAAACAGTTTTGCCCATGATGCCAAAGTGACCATTTCAGACGGTAAACAAACCATACAATTAAAAGAATATACAATAGATACGGGCAAAAACAGTTCAATAAAATTCTATATTTATACCGTTGATACAAGCTCCATTACTG
>CAZNVQ010000081.1:0-11752 GCA_964576425.1 uncultured Flavipsychrobacter sp.
ATGGAACCTTTTTAAATGGTGTAATTCATATTGGTGAGAAGCAATTTGGTGGTGGAAGAATGGGAGAAAAAGGTGCTACTGGAATAACTGAACAACTAGTAGAACTTGGATTTGAGAGTGCTAGATTAAAAACAGGTACACCCCCTAGAGTTGATGGTAGAAGCCTTGATTATTCTAAAATGGAAATTCAAGAGGGTGATGAGGAAATTGTAGGTTTTTCTTACATGCCAGTTGATAAAATCAAACCTGAACAACAAAGATGCTGTTGGATAACTTATACCAGCCCTGAAGTACATGAAATTTTGCAAACAGGTTTTGAAAAATCACCAATGTACCAAGGTAGAATCAAGGGAAGTGGACCAAGGTATTGCCCAAGTATTGAGGATAAAATAAACAGATTTGCTGAAAGAGATAGACACCAATTGTTTGTTGAACCAGAAGGCTGGAATACAGTTGAGATTTATGTTAATGGATTCAGCACTTCATTACCTGAAGATGTACAATATAAAGCACTTAAAATGGTTCCAGGATTTGAAAATTGTAAGTTTTTCAGACCAGGATATGCTATAGAGTATGATTATTTTCCACCAACACAGCTAAAATTTAGTCTAGAAACTAAACAAATCAATAATTTATTTTTCGCTGGACAAATAAATGGAACTACGGGCTATGAAGAAGCTGCCTGTCAAGGTTTAATGGCTGGAATCAATGCACACAGAAAAGTAAAAGAACAAGAACCAATTATTTTACAAAGAAGCGAAGCATACATTGGTGTGCTTATCGATGATTTAATCAATAAAGGAACTGATGAACCTTATCGAATGTTTACTAGCAGAGCTGAATTCAGAACCTTATTGAGACAAGATAACGCTGATTTCCGCTTAACAGAATTGGGTCATCAAATAGGATTAGCTTCTGATGAACGATTTGAACGCATGAAAATTAAGAAAGACCAGGTAAACCAAATTAAATCTTTTCTTTCAAACAACAGTATTGAACCTTCTTATGTAAACGAATACCTCAATAAAATTGAATCTTCACCGATTTCAGAAAGAACTAAGCTAGAAAAACTTTTGCTCAGACCTGGTGTTGAACTAAAAGAACTTGCCCAGTATGTTCCAGATTTGCAAAATTTTATTTCTTCTTTTGATGCGCTTGTGATAGAACAAGCTGAAATTCAAACCAAGTATGATGTTTACATTGAAAAAGAAAAAGAATTAGTAAAGAAAATGGCAGGATTGGAAGATATGATTATTCCTGATAGTTTCAATTATGGCAAGTTATCTGCAATTAGCACTGAAGCACGACAAAAATTGGAGAAAATAAGACCAAGAACATTAGGACAAGCAAGCAGAATTAGCGGTGTTAACCCAAGTGATGTTCAAATTCTGATGGTGTTCATGGGAAGATAATTGGAATTAAATACATGGATCTTAAAACAGCCATCATCCGATATTGTAATTATCAAGAACGTTGCCATTTTGAAGTAAAAAACAAATTGTACGAGCTTGGAGCCAAAACAACTGAAGTTCATCAACTTCTTGCTGAAATGGTGGAACTCAACTTACTCAATGAAGAAAGATATGCTTTTGCCATTGTTAGAGGTAGATTCAGAATGAAACATTGGGGAAGAGTAAAAATAATCCAACATCTGAAACAACATCAGGTTTCAGAATATTGCATAAAAAAAGCAATCAAGCAAATAGACCCTGATGAATATTGGCAAGTTATTCAGAGCCTAGGTGATAAAAAATGGCATGAGTTGAAGGGAGAAAGAAGTAAATTAACTAAGAAGGGAAAATGGTATCGCTACTTAATTCAGAAAGGTTTTGAAACAAGTTTAATCAATGAAGCCTACAATGAAATGATAAAGAAATTTGATTAGAAAGAATAACCCAAATACCTATATTTACAGAGCATTATCTTTCTAAATGGTTCAAAAAATAACAGAAGGTATCAGTGTTAGTGTTGAAACATTTTATCAACCCGCACAATCTAATCCTATCAATGCCGAATATTTATTCGTCTACAGGATAACGATTGAAAATCTTACTGAATTTCCTGTAAAATTACTTCGTCGTCATTGGCATATTCTTGACTCCAACGGAAGCCATCGAGAAGTTGAAGGTGAAGGTGTTGTTGGACAGCAACCATTAATTGAACCCAATGAAACCTATCAATACATTTCAGCAGCCAACCTGAAGTCCGACATTGGTAAAATGTTCGGTACGTACGAAATGATAAATATGTATAATAGAAAAAAAATAATTGTTTCTATTCCAGAATTTCAAATGATTGCCCCATTTAAATTAAATTAATATTATTTCAATTATTATTAATTTGTTATTGCATCAAAATAGAACACATTTAACTCATTAATATTCCCTACCTTTGCGCCGCGTTATGCAGCCCCTTCCCCGAAGGAAGGGTTTTTTAATTTAAGGAAGTACCAAAAATTTATATGAATATCAGGAATATTGCCATCATCGCACACGTCGACCATGGTAAGACCACATTAGTGGACAAAATTATACACGCAACTAAAGTTTTCAGAGACAATCAGGAGACGGGAGAATTACTTTTGGATAATAATGACCTTGAAAGAGAAAGAGGCATTACCATTCTAGCTAAGAACATTTCAGTTAGTTATAAAGGTGTAAAAATTAATGTAATTGATACTCCGGGTCACGCCGATTTCGGAGGAGAAGTGGAAAGAGTGTTGAAAATGGCTGACGGTGTTCTATTACTCGTTGATGCTTTTGAAGGCCCAATGCCGCAAACACGTTTCGTATTACAAAAAGCATTAAACTTGGGACTACATCCAATTGTTGTTATCAACAAGGTGGACAAACCAAATTGCCGTCCTGACGAAGTTCATGATCAAGTTTTTGAATTATTTTTCCAATTAGACGCCACAGAAGAACAATTAAATTTCCCAACTCTTTACGGTTCTTCAAAACAAGGTTGGTTCAATACAAGTCTTGAACCTAAAGAAGATATTAATGCGGTTTTGGATATGATTTTAGAAAAAGTCCCAGAACCACAGGTTTCTGAAGGCTCACTTCAAATGCAAATCACATCACTTGATTATTCTTCTTTCCTAGGAAGAATTGCTATTGGAAAAGTCACACGTGGAAAACTAACTGAAAACATGCCAATTCAGTTGTGCAAACTAGACGGTTCTTTTGTAAAAGGACGTGTTAAAGAATTGTACACATTCGAAGGAATGGGCAAGAAAAAAGTAACTGAAGTTCTAGCTGGTGATATTTGTGCTATAGTTGGTATTGAAGATTTTCAAATTGGTGAAACAGTTGCCGACTTTGAAAATCCAGAACCACTTGCAGTAACTGCTATTGACGAACCAACGATGAATATGCAGTTTTCCATTAACAACTCACCGTTTTTTGGTAAGGAAGGAAAATTTGTTACTAGTCGTCACATCAGAGATAGACTAATGAAGGAACTAGAAAAAAATCTTGCTCTTCGTGTAAAAGATACAGATGATGCAGATAAGTTTTTAGTCTATGGACGCGGAATTCTTCACCTTTCTGTTTTGGTGGAAACCATGCGCCGTGAAGGTTATGAACTAACAGTTGGACAACCACAAGTTTTGACTAAAGAAATAGATGGTAAAAAATGTGAGCCTTACGAAACATTAGTTGTTGACGTTCCATCAGATTTCAGTGGAAAAGTGATTGACTTGGTGACGCAGCGCAAAGGTGAAATGCTCATCATGGAAACAAAAGGTGAAATGCAACATCTTGAATTCGATATTCCTTCACGTGGAATGATTGGTTTGCGTTCACAAATGTTGACTGCTACGGCTGGAGAAGCAGTAATGGCACACCGTTTCCGCGAATACAAACCATGGAAAGGAACAATTCCTGGTAGAAACAATGGAGTATTAGTAGCTAAACAAGCAGGTTCTACTACAGGATATTCAATTGACAAACTACAAGATAGAGGTCGCTTTTTTGTTGACCCAGGAGAAGATGTTTATGCAGGAATGATTGTGGCCGAAAATATCAAACCAGGTGATTTGAATGTAAACGTTGTTGAGGGTAAAAAATTAACCAACATGCGTGCTTCGGGTTCCGATGCTGCTACTAATATTGCACCAAAAATTCAAATGAGCCTTGAAGAATGTATGGAATATATCCAACAAGATGAATGTATTGAAGTGACACCTCAAAGCATTCGTTTGCGTAAAATCATGCTCGATGAAAACGACAGAGCTAAATATCAAAAAATGCTTAAGATAGAAGCTTAATGCATAATATTTTATTTTATAAAAACCGACTCTATAATGGGTCGGTTTTTTATTTTATCTATCTAATTAAATTTGATCCATGAAATATGTTCTTTTATTAATAATTATTTTAAGTTGCAAAAGCAATCACTCAACTATAAAAAAGCAATTTCAACAATGTCATCAGATGATTGGAACATGGCAATCATTTTCAAATGACGAACAATCAATAGAACGTTGGAATTTGCAGAATGATTCAACTATGATTGGTGAAAATTGGACCATCAATCAAAAAGACACAATTTTTCATGAACAAATACAATTAGCTATTCGTAATGGAAAAATATTATACCAACCAAAAGTTGATGACCAAAACAATGGTCACCAAGTTTCTTTTGAATTGAAAAAATGTTCTAAAACTTCAATTGAGTTTGAAAACAAATTACATGATTTTCCACAAAACATTACATATGCTTTCAAATCTTCGGATTCTTTATTAGCAAGTATTTCAGGCAAAAAAAACAATCAATTCAAACGATTTGAATGGTCGATGCATAAAACAAAATAATATTTTATTCCTCAACCTTTATCAACTTGAACCAACCCATCTTTTCGTTCGATTGACGAAGCGAAAGAAAATAAATACCTGCTTGAAAACCTGATAAGTCAATTGAAATCTCATTTGTTTTTTCTATTGATTGAAAAACAAGTTGTCCAGTTGCGTTAATCAATTTCACTTCAGTTTCTAGTGGATCATTCCCTTTGTAAGTAACATACAAAGTATTGGAAGTAGGATTGGGATAAACCATCCAAAATTCATTTTCAGTAGTAAGTTCTACTTCTTTATTGCTACTAGCCGACAACACTGCAGCAGCTGAAACACCCACGCAGCCTAGCTTTGAAACTTCAACGGTGTAGGAACCAGCCATTGATGCAAAGTAGGTTTTATTTGTTGCTCCTAGAATAATAACGCCATCTTTATACCACTGCCAACTAACGCCGCTCGAAGGCGATGCATTGAGTTTAAGGCTGCCATTCAATGGAATTGTTCCATTGCCCATAAATGAAATTGTAGCAATTGGAATAGAATTAACTTTTGTTTTCACATTGTTTGATGAAAGCTTGCTCACACAATTATTACTATCCACAACGATTACTTTAAAAGTCCCATTGGTTGTTACTTGTTGATAAGGAATCGTTGAACTGCTTAACAAAGTATTGCCAATATACCATTGATAATTACTACCATTGCTTGGCAATGCCGCCAACAAACAACTATCGCCAGAACAAAAACTAGTTGAGGTCAATGCGCTAATACTCGCTGTGGGCAAAGGATTGACGATAACAGTTGTTGAATTTGTTGATGTATCGGTGCAACCATTTAGTTTGGCAACAACAGAATAATCTCCTGCCAATTTAAATATTTTATTCACACCTGAACCAACAGATTGACCGTCTTTTAGCCAAGTATAAGTGTAACCAGTAATTGTTGGCGCAACTAAATTGACACTACCTCCAGCACAAATTGTAGTTGGTCCATTTGCTGTGAAATTCGCTGTGGGCTTAGGTTTAATTATAATGCTCTTAGGACCAGAATTTTTATAACAAGTTCCATTGTCGGATATCAAGACATGATAAATTCCTGATTGGAATGAAGTTAAAACGCTATCCGTTTCACCAACTAAAGGACTACCGTTTTGAAACCATTGAAAATTCAACCCAGCAAAACTTCCAGCAGGATGATCCAAAACCAATTGAATGGTATTTGGTTCGCAATCACTATAGCTTGTTGTCGATTTAATTTTCACCATCGAAGGTAGATTGACAAAATTAACTTGAACAGAAGCAGAAGTGTCCTTACATCCAAAACTATTTGTGGCTACTACATAATAACTTCCTGAATTAGTGATTGTAATTTGATTCGTTATTGCTCCAGTATTCCACCAATAACTAGTTCCGCCACTTGCAGTCAAAGTTGTTGAATTACCAGAACATATTGTTTTATTGCCTCCTGCAGATGCATTAGGTTTGGGATTAACGGTTACCAAAATTGTATCAGAATTTGAACAATTATTTGAACTTGCTGTTGCAACAAATGAGCTTGTTTGATTTGGGTAAAAAGTTTGATTGTTGTTGATGTTATTATTCCAACTGATGCTGTTGCTATTGCTTGTTGCAGACAAAGTGACGCTTTGACCAGAACAAATTGTTATATCAGTTCCTGCATTTATAGTTGGTGTGGCAATGATGGTCAAAACCAATTGAGCGGTGCTATCGCAGCCTTGTGCATTTTGAAATAATGCGGTGTAAGTTCCTGAGCTGCTGTAATTATTTCCATTCCAAGAAAAGGGAATTTGATTGGAGCAAATTGTTATAGAACTTGTTGAAAAACTTGGTTGACAATTGACAATCGTATTACTACACAAAACTGATTTTAGTTTATTAGCTAAAGGAGTTCCTGCAATAATGCCACTGTTCGGTGCTGTTTCAATGTAGTCGCCAGTAATTTCCCAAATGATGGCACCACGCAGATTTTTGCTATTGATGTATTGAGCTTTTAAAGCAATACTAGTGGTGTCATCATAACTCACAAAAGTTTTCAAATTTCCATTTCCAGTTAAGTAAGGCACTTTTGCTACTGAGTCCCAATGATTGGTGAAAAGGTTCATTTTTTTCAAAATGTTGTAATACAATGGAATGCCATCATCATCTGAAAAAGTGCTGTTGTCCACTTGATGATTGGCGATGGCGCCAAAAAGCGCAGCATTATTAACGGTCTTTGCAGATCGACCATAAAAAGCAACGCCAATATTGATTTTATTATTTGGAACATTGTAAAAAGTAGTCAACTTATGAACAGCACTATCAATATTAAATTGAGCAGTGCCTTGGTTGGGTTTATATAATGGTGCATTATGATTGGTGTTGTTGTCCCAAGACCCAAAAAAATCATAGGTCATGATGTTCATGAAATCTAAAATTGGAACTATGTTGCTCCATTCAATGTTGCTCATGTTATCTGGTCCTGCTGGCAAAGCAGCGGTCAGCAAATAAGATTTATTGGTTTGTGCCGTAAGTGCGTTTAGAGAGTCTTTGATTTGCTGAAGAAAAATCGTGAAATTTTGTTTGTCTGCTGTTGTTCCGCTATGTTCCACAAAACCAGGGTATTCCCAATCAATATCAACGCCATCGAGATGATATTGGTTGATGAGCTGAACACAACTATGTGCAAAATTTGCTCGTTTTACTGCGCTTGCTGCAATCTGAGGAAAATTGTCAGAAAGCGTCCAACCACCGATGGATATTAAAATTTTCACATTGTTTTGGTGACAACGATAAGGTAAAGATTGAGTAGAATCTGGCAGATTAATGCTCCAATTCATTGGTCCAAGCAGCAAATTATCATCAGCCCAAGAATCCCAACTGGAAATGCTGCCGTTTGGTTCGGGTTTAAAAAACGCGTAATTGATTACCGTATATTTTGAATAATCAATGGTTGAAGGTTTCACTAAACCACCTCTGTCATACCATTGCCAATTGGGATAATAACCAACGATTTCTTTACAGTTTTGGGCATATGTATTGAAAAAAAAGGGTAAAAGCAGAAAAACTAACAATTTGGAACGCATATGAAAGAACAATTATGAGCCTGAGATATTAATCTTAGAATAAACATAATGAATGCATTTGAAGACTCAAATAAAAACGTCATATTTCTTATAATTTTAAACCGTTTTAATTTGATTACTTTTGCGGCTTTATTAATTGAATAATGAATTTTTTTGATAAATTTTATTTAAAGCATCAACATCGAATTGTTGGTTTGGATATTCTTCGCTCTATTGCCATCCTGTTGGTTTTATTTGTTCACGGGAAAGCACTTGTTCCAAAAGAGAATCAAGATTTTTATCGAAACTTAAATGTTTTCAAAATAGATGGTGTTTCACTTTTTTTCGTACTTAGTGGTTTTTTAATTGGTGGAATTTTATTGAAAATGATTGCCAACACCAATTTCACCAAAAAAGATATGCTCAACTTTTGGATTAGAAGATGGTTTAGAACAATCCCAAATTATATTTTAATATTAATTGTTTTAGTCACTTATTATCAACTCAAGTTTAACAATGGATTTGAGAAATTTTCAATAGAATTTCTATTTTTCACACAAAATTTCAATAAACCACACCCAGCTTTTTTTAGCGAAGCATGGAGCTTAACAATTGAAGAATGGTTTTATTTATTGTTTCCAATCAGTTGTTATCTTCTCAATCGGCTTTCTAAGAATAAAGCCAAGTCATTATTATTTTCAGCCATTATTTTTCTACTTATTCCTTTGATTTTAAGAATAGTAAAATTTGAATCGGGCATAGGGTTGGATGATTTGGACGCTAATTTTAGAAAAATAGTAGCACTAAGGTTAGACAGCCTGATGTATGGAATAATAGCAGCTTATGTCAATTTTAAGCATCATGATTTGTGGCTTAAAATTAGAATACCATCATTAATAGCCGGATTCTTTCTTTTGATTATGCTCTACTTCAATCCCTATAAATGGTCGAATTTTTATTTCCCTTTGCATTTCAATATTGAATCAATAACCACCCTTCTTTTTATTCCTTACTTATCAACCCTTAAAACAACTAAAATAAAATTACTAGATGTTTTTTTCATTTTCATTAGCATCATTTCCTACGCTTTATACATCGTAAACTATTCGCTTGTTATTGGCTGCTTGA
Source organism: uncultured Flavipsychrobacter sp. (assembly GCA_964576425.1). Taxonomy (GTDB): domain Bacteria; phylum Bacteroidota; class Bacteroidia; order Chitinophagales; family Chitinophagaceae; genus JAFIGV01. The sequence continues at coordinate 8,986 of CAZNVQ010000081.1, forward strand.
TTCCAATGACCCCAATTTTTATGTACAAACTTGGAATTAGTGTTCCCGAAACTACCTATTTCAATTTCATATTTTTCTGGATTTATAGTTTTGTTGGTTCTGTTTTCATTTATAAATTCTACGAACACCCAATGACCAAACTCAGAGATAAATTCAGCAATTAATCAGACCACAAAAGTTTTATTCCTATATTTAGCCTTTCGCCCAAAAGGTCCATTTTTATATGAAACGTATATTATTTTTATTATTGGTTCTTGTTCATAGTTCCTCCATTTCATTTGCCCAAAAAAAAGCTATAACAGAACTTGGCGAAGAGGTTGTTTTGTTTGAAGATGGAACTTGGAAGTACCAATCGAAGGAGCAAACAACAGAACAAAAAATTGCTACCAACGATAAAAAATTTGTGAAAAACGAGAAATCGTCTTTTTTGCTTAAAAGTTCAAAATTTAATATTGGTTTTTGGATAGACCCCAAAGCTTGGACGTTTAAGAAAGGAGAAAAAAATGAAGATGCTGAATATGAAATGCATCTAAAAGATGGCGATTTGTATGCCATGATTATTACCGAAAAAATTGAAATTCCATTGGAAACCCTGAAAACTGTGGCTTTTGAAAACGGCAAAGAAGCAGCCCCGGATTTGAAAATCGAAAAGGAAGAATTCAGAAATGTGAATGGAAAAACCCTCTTGTTCTTACAAATGAGCGGAACAATCAAAGGAATTAAATTCACCTACTATGGCTATTATTATTCCAATCCAAATGGCACCGTTCAGTTCATAACCTACACAGCCCAAAACATGTTGTCGAAATATGTTGGTGAATGTGAAAAACTATTGAATGGCTTTGTGGAGTTGAATGAAAAATAGTGTTGTCTAAAACCTCAGTTTTAAGGACTAGTTTGGAGGTATCTGCACCTTGATTTTTAGTCTTTGCTCCTCAACAATAACATACTTTTTGTTTCATATATAAGGTTTGGTTTAGGCCCTTTGTGTTCACAAGGGGCTGTTTTGTGTCCTGTATCATTGAATAGCTGATTGAATCTACCTTAGAGCTAACTCCCTCCACCTTCAAACCGAATGAATCCACCAAAAAGGTGGGAGGGGGTACCTCCGAGGTGGGGTTTGTGGGAATTGGAAACCAAATAATGGCAATATTTTAGGCTAAAGTGGGAAAATGAAGTTGATGAAATAATAGATATGAATGCAAAAATTAGATCAGATAGAGCTTAGGAAGCTATGGATTGACTTTTTAGTGCAAAAAAGCCGAGTTTGGCTATTGCGTTTATACCTAAAATATTAGAAATAAACGCAAGTTTTAATGGAATTATTGATTAAGTTGCGTTTATATGGATGTTGTGTGCAATTAACGTGGAAACCCATCACAATTTCCAGCTTCATCATAATAATATGAGCTTTGCATTTTTTCACGTTCTAATTCCTGCATGTTATAATTGTGTTCGTGTTCTGCTTGTTCAGCTTTTTGATTAGTCTGCAATATTTTTAGTAGTTCTAAAACTGTTAGTTCGTATTTGTCAACAGTTTCGTCAGTTCCATATTTCCCACCTCGCACGAAAATAACATTTTGATTTTCCCATCTGGAAATGTTTTAATATCAACGCTGTAAATTATGTCTTTTTGGTCTTTATAAAGTAAGCTCATTTTGATTAAAAATTAACTGCACACAACACACGCTCATACGTAACGTGGTTTTAAGTGCCTATTTATGCGGTCTGCTTCTAATTTAGTTAGTAATGTGGGATAAGTAACCGCTTCGAAATCCCACGCTACTTATAGCGTAATTCGTTAGCGGTAAGTTTACTGACGACACTAAACCATTCAGACAATAGCAAGTCTAATTAAAAAAAGAAATATGAGACTATTAATTTTACTTTCAACTATACTTTTTTTTTGCTGCAAGGATAACAGTACAGACACACCTATCCCAACTGCTTATCGGCAAACTAAGACCATATCTTATAATTCGGTTAGTGTGGATGTTATAATAGATAAACCAACAAAAAACGAATTAGATGTTTTGCTTTTATTTCACGGAAGTGTAACCTCTGATAGTGAAATTCTTACTGCGGCAAATAACACCCTCGATAAATTCAAAGGGATTTTAGACAGAAATGATATGATGATTGTAAGTGTAGCATATCCGCAAGAATTTGTATTGTTAGGTGATAATATTGTCAAATGTGAGGCTGCATTATTATGGTTGAAAAATAAAGCAAGTCAAGAATTAGGGATAACTGTAAAAAAAATATTCTTGGGAGGACATTCACAAGGAGGCTATATGGCAACAAGGCTTAACACAATGCATCAGACAAATGGAGTAATAGCAAATGCACCAGGTCCATTGAATCTTGTTTATAGATGTCAATTAGAGGAAAATGGGCAAATTCAATCAAGTGCTGTATGTACAAAATTGAAAAATGTATATGGCACTACTTCAAGCAATCCTAGTCCATACTTTCAAAGGTCGTTACTTAATTTTGCTAATGGGTTTAAGTCCGACATTTTATTTGTTCAAGGATTAAGTGACTCTCCGATTCAACTGTACACTTGGCCAACTTTTAAACAAGATGTACTTAGCTGTACAAATTGCCAAAATAGCCAGTTTGTTGAGATTACAGGTGGCGGACACGGCTCTTTATTTGAAAGCCCGATTGGAAAAACAGAATTTAATAACTTTATTAATAACCATTGATAATAAAACCTACCGCTAACATTTAGCCGAATAGAAGAAATGCCCGCACCTTGCTCGTT
>CAZNVQ010000082.1:0-11601 GCA_964576425.1 uncultured Flavipsychrobacter sp.
ACAAAAAAATGAAATGAATGTGAAGTAGATAGGTACTTTTTTATTTATCATTTGGTGTATTTTGTATTTTTAATTGCGGGTCATCGTTTAAAAAAATAAAGTTATCACCGTATTTTATATGATGAATTTAAATGAAATTAAAAGCAAATTATTTTTGATGAAATTGTCAAAATTTGAGACGAAATCTTTACACAAAATACCTTTTTAAGGTTTTATTAATTTTAACTTTTTACTAGTTTAATATAGTTTTTACAATTTAATTTTTACTACCAACTCATGCTTTCTATAATCAATTAATATGCATGGTCTATATTTGTCAATGAGCGAGATGAAAAAATATTATTCCATATTCTATTATCTACAATTTCCTGTTTTTATCATCTTAATATATTTATGTGCGAAATTGTTCATGATTTCAGACCAAACTATTTATTGCTATTTTGATTTTGTAAATGATTTACAAACCTCAAATCCTATTTACATGAGTGGGGTTCAGGTTGGTAGAGTAAGCGATTTAGACGTTTTGCAAGATGGAAAAATTAAAGTCACTTTATCAATTCGTCCAAACATTGTTGTGAGAAACGGTGCTTCGGCAATGATCAGTCCTGATGGATTAACAAGCGGAACATCCATTACCTTAAACCAAGGACAGGGTAGCGTCGTAGCTGATAAAACAACATTGCCAACAACAATTGACAGTTCATTTTTATCAACATTTAAAAACAATTATGCTAATGTTTTAAAAGAAGGTAAAATCATTATTCATTCTACTGATTCTATTTTTTCTAGCATGAGTTATTTAGCCAACGATGGGTGGACAAAAAGTCATCAAAATGATTTGGTACATGTACGCAAAATTATTTCTTCCTATGCTAATACGTCCGACAGTATCAAGCAACTTTCAACTTACTTCATATCTTTTTTCATGAAAGCTGATGACTATGTTGGAAAAGCAAAATTAAGAAATATGCAAGTCAATGAAATGATTTCAAAAACAGATACTTTGGCGAAATCATTGTCTTTGAAAATTACCAAAACTGATTGGAAAAAAATCAATCAGTCATTCGCAAAATTTGGTAATGCAATCAAAAATTTTGAAAAATTGAAGCTCTTGAATTCCTCAAAAACATATAGAGAAGCAGCCCAAAAATTTGACACTTTACATCAAGATATGAATAAAATGTATTCTGAAAAAAACTAGAATAAATACATTAATCTAACAGCCCAAAGATTATTGTATTGCTCACTTCTACCAAAACCAGGTGGTATTTGTTTTCTGATTGGAATTATAGAATATTGAAAGCGCATATTTAAAAACAAGCCCTTCCACAAATGAAGATTCCCACCCAAAACAAAATTGATATCTGATTTTTCAAATTTATAATTGTCTGTGTTGACTTTATTTTGTCCTCCAACACCATCAGAAACATAAATATCTTCTTTTCCATTCACTAATTGAGAATAAGAAAATCCTCCACCAAAATGACTTTTGCGCCTGTCGAAATAATTAATTTGAAGTGGAATTTCAACATAGTTTAAATCAATCTTAAAACTATTGATATATTGACCAACAAATCCACTTTCTTGCACACGATGCCCTCTTGCTCCTTTTTGAGAAAATAAGATTTCCATGCTTCCAGCAAGACTTTCATCTAGATGGAAATACATGATTCCTCCTGCGTTTAAACCCACTTTATGATAACCTGCATAACTGTCGCCATCCACTTGAGAAAAGTTGGTACCCAATAAAAGTCCACCATAGAACGTGCGAGGGTCTTCAATGTAATAACTTGAAGGATTTTGAGCCATTGCTCTGGAAAAAGGAATTGTAATTAACAGAAATAGAATAAATGCGTTGATTTTTCTTATTTTAGCCATCGAACCTAGGGAATCAAATGAGCTTCAAATATACGCCAAACACACTTAAGAAATTAGAACAACTATTTGACGAAGCACGATACGTTGTTCGATATGAAAAAGGAAATTTCAATTCGGGCTATTGCATCCTTGAAGAAAGAAGAATTGTTGTTATTAATAAATTCTTGAATATTGAGGGAAGGATTAATGCACTTTTAGAAATTTTACCCACTTTATCAATCATCGAATCTGAGTTGAGTGGTGAAATGTTGAAATGGTTGAAGCAATTGCAAGAACATCCTGCCGCCGATCGTGATGAATCTTTTCAAACTCAAATGGATTTATAGGTGGAAATTACATTTCTTGGAACAGGTACTTCACAAGGTGTACCCATAATTGGGTGTGATTGTGTAGTTTGTACATCAATTAATCCTAAAGATAATAGGTTGAGAAGTTCTGTAATGATTGATGTTGATGGTTATCAAATTATCATCGATACTGGTCCTGATTTTCGTTATCAAATGCTTCGTCAAAAGGTTAAAAAAATTGATGCAGTTGTTTTCACGCACAGTCATAAAGATCATATTGCGGGATTAGATGATATTAGAGCATTTAACTATTTTCTTAAAAAGCCTATTGATGTGTTTGCTACACATGAAACAGAAAATGCATTAAAAAGAGAATTTGCCTATATTTTTGAAAACGCTAATTATCCTGGCGTTCCACAAATTAATATTAATCGTATAAATACAAATGAAACTTTTAATATTGGTCCCATAGAAATTCTACCCATTAAAGTATTGCATTATAAAATGGAAGTTTTAGGATTTAGAGTAGGGGATTTTACATATATTACGGATGCTAATTACATAGCTAAGTCTGAAATAGAAAAAATAAAAGGCAGTAAAATTTTAGTGTTAAATGCTTTGCGGCATGAAAAACATGTTTCACATTTTACCTTGCAAGAAGCCATTGAGATGGCAAATGTAATTGGTGCAGATGAAACTTATTTCACGCATATTAGCCATCAATTAGGATTACATGATGAGATTATTGTCGATTTGCCTTCTAATATGGCTTTATCATACGATGGTTTAAAATTACAGTTGTAAATAAATTGGTCTCATTTATTTAACCACTAAGTTTTTTCAATTCAATTCTATAAATTTGAGATTAAATTATTTTTTATGAAGCGAATTATACTATCATCATTAATTCTTTTGAGTATTCACACTCAAACTGAAGCTCAGATAACAATCACAGCTAATGATATTCCTGCCTCAGGCGACACATTGCGCTCAAGTGCTGCTGATATAACTACAACAATTGATTTAGCTACAACTGGGGCAAATTCAGTTTGGGATTTTAGTTTTCTTTCGCCAACTTCTCAGACAATCGATACCTACAAATCAGCGCTTTCAGTAAGCCCACTTTTAGCATTGTCTTTGAATGGTGCATATGGAATTCGCACAGACGTGAGTGCATTAACTGGCGGTTTAAGTTTGCCTGTTTCGATTACAGATTTTTATCAATTTTATCAAAAACGTACTAATCCTAGCAAGTACGTTGGGCGTGGTTATGGTGCAACAATAAGTGGAATCACAGCACCTTTTGCCTATTCTGACGAAGATGAAGTATATTTTTTCCCGCTAACTTTTGGCAATTCTAATAATTCAACTTTTGCACTCTCAACCACAATTCCTGGAGTTGGTGACCTTAAAATTGATGGTACACGAACAACAGATGTCGATGGATGGGGAACAATTGTAACTCCTTTTTACACAACACCAACTCAGTGTATTCGTGTAAAATCGACAATTGACGAAATAGATTCAATAGTTTTTAATGGTACTCCAATAGGTTTCCCAAGAACGACAATTGAGTATAAATGGTTAGTTGCAGGAAGTCATTATCCAGCATTAATTGTAACAGCAACTTCTTTACTTGGAAGTGAAAATATTACAAGTATAAGATTTAAAGATAAATATCGTCAATTAGCAAGTATTCCAAATTTGCAATCAATCGCAAAGCAGTTGAATGCTTACCCAAATCCTTCTACCGATAAAATTAAAATTGAAATCCCAGCATCTTGGCAAAATTTCGAAATCAATGTTTTTGATATGAAAGGTATTCAAGTATTAAGTTCAAAAAATAATCCTGAAATTGATTTATATCAATTAAGTTCAGGTAAATATTTAGTTAGAGTGATTTCAGGAACTAGCTTAGGTTTGGTAGTTGTTGAACGTTTATAATCATTCAATTATTCACATAAAAATGGCTGTAATTTTAAAATTACAGCCATTTTTGTTTACCTAAATTAATTGCTATTTAAAGATTTCCCACTTTTCTAACATTCAATGCTGATAAGCCTTTCGGGCTACGTTCTGTTTCAAACATTACTTTATCTCTTTCTTTCAATGGCTCAGCAAAACGACTCATTAATACAAAAACTCTTTCTTGAGATTTGAGGTCAGTAATAAATCCATAACCTTTGGCATCATTAATAAAGCTAATAATTCCCTTTCTAGTTGCCTCTCGAATTTCTTTATGTAAACTAGTTATGTTTAATTCAATTTCATCGAGACTTACCTCGACCATTTTATCTGGGTCTGGTGGCGTTTCAGATAGGTTTCCATGCTCATCAACATAGGCAAGCATGGTATCTAAACCCTTTCCTTTGTTGTTGTTCATTTTTCTATCTAGGCGTTTCTCTTCTTTTTCTTTGCGCTTTTTAGCTTTTTTGTTTTCTTTTTCTTTTTTGCCAAACGTTTCTTTGGATCTAGCCATAATTACTGTAAATATTATTGATTAAAAGTGATTGATATATTAGAATCTAGTTTTGTTTTTAGGTCTTTTGTGAATGTGTGTTTTTTCATTCGCAATGATGTCATTTGGTCTAACAACTACATCTTTTTTCAGCGGAAGTCTTATAAGTGGCATATCAATAGCATTATGCAAAAAAGGATGATTGACCACTACTTGTAATTGTTTTCCAATTAATTTTTGAATGCCTCTTAAGTAGTCTTTTTCTTCTCTGTCACAGAATGAAATGGCAATGCCGCTTAAACCTGCACGACCTGTTCTTCCAATTCTGTGCACATAGGTTTCTGGAACTTCAGGCATATCAAAATTGATGACATGAGACAAAGAATCTATATCAATTCCTCTTGCTGCAATGTCTGTTGCTACTAACACACGAAGATGTCCAGATTTGAAATTGGCAAGCGCTCTTTGGCGTGCTGCTTGCGATTTATCACCATGAATGGAATCGGCTGGAATATTTGGTTTTGCTAATGATTTTGCAAGTTTGTCTGCTCCATGTTTTGTTCTGTTAAAAACAATAACACGGTCAATTTCTGCATTGTTAAGCACTTGCGTAAGCAACGCTTTTTTATCTTTCTTTTCAACAAAATAAACAGATTGTTGAATAGAATCAACGGTAGAGGAAACTGGAGTAACTTCTACTTTTTCAGGATGATGCATTAATGAAGTCGCCAAATTTTTGATTTCATTAGGCATCGTAGCTGAAAACAATAATGTTTGTCTTTTAGTTGGAAGAACTGCAGCGATTCTTTTTACATCATGGATGAAACCCATGTCAAGCATTCTATCGGATTCGTCTAAAACCAAAATTTCGATATGATTTAAATGCACAATTTTTTGTTGCATCAAGTCAAGAAGTCTTCCAGGCGTTGCAATTAAAATATCAATACCAGATTGGATTGCTTTTACTTGAGCGCCTTGAGGGACACCACCGAAAATAACTGCAGATTTTAATTTAAGGTTTTTTCCATAAGCATTAAAAGAAGCGCCAATTTGAATAGCTAATTCCCTAGTTGGCGTTAAAATTAAACACTTGATTGTACTTGTTTTTTGGTGCTTTTGATCTAGAATTTGTAAAATTGGAAGTGTAAAAGCAGCAGTTTTTCCCGTGCCAGTTTGTGCACATGCAATTAAATCGTGTTCTTTTAAGATAATTGGTATTGCTTTAGTTTGGATTGGTGTAGGGGAGGTGTAACCTTCTGACTCCAGCGCTTGCAGCAAAGGAGCCACTAGGTTTAATTCTTTAAAATTCATATAAAATTGATGAGCTGGGAAAAAATCGGTTGGATAAAGACGCAGCAAGTATAACAAAACACAAATGTACGAAATATAAAAGTCAATCATGAATTTATTTTAAATGCATCTTGACTTTGAAATTAGAAAGGCGACCTTTTGAGTCGCCTTTAGTTCTTTTTTTAAAGAATTTCTATTTCTTGTATAATTGGTTGTTGGATTTCTTTTTTCAATATGGTGACATTCAATATTCCAGCTTCATATTGCGCTTTTATGCTCGAAGAATCCATTTTTTCATTCAATGAAAAACTGCGTTTGAATTGGGTGAGATTATATTCTTTTCTTAACCATTTTTCCTCAGATCCTTCCTCAGCTTTAATTTCATAGCTGATGTGTAAAATGTTTTTGTCAAGATTTACTTTGAAATATTCTTTTTTCAAACCTGGAGCTATAACAGACAATATATAAGAATTTTCTTTTTCTTGAATGTTTACGGGTATATTCGTTGTGCTGTCTTTCCAAAATTCTTCTGAGAAAAGGCGAGGAAATCCTTGATGGATGGCGTTTTCCATTAATCCATTAATTGTTTTTGGATACATAGTTAAATTTGATTTTGTAGTGTACATTTTATTTGATTTTTGTAAAACGTTACGTTCAAATCATATTCCAATACAATTATTAAGTCAAAACGTCAGGTTTTTGTCAAAATAAGAGACAAAATGACTTATTTTTATTTACTCATACTGAAAGTCTGGCGTTTTTTGATTTCATATTCTGAAAATATAATTTCTAAAAACCAATCCTTTTGCAGATATTTGTTCAACTAACGATGGGTTAGTAAGTGCAATCCTTCCCGACGTATAAACATGCGTCGGGATTTTCTTTTTTAAAAAATTTATAAGTTGATTATTGTTTAGTGGTTCGTTGAATCAAATAACTGTCAACAGTTCCAAATAAAAATTCAGGGTACTCGCTATTGAATTTATTTTTCAAAAAGCCTCCAATCAAAGGTCGCTTGGCAGGTTGTTTTAGTTCTTCTGTGCTCAACGGAATTAAATCGTATAGGGCATTTGGAAAATAATGCAAAACACGAAGTGCTAACTCAATTCGATTCATGAAATCTGTGCTACAAATATGATAGATTCCTTTCTTATTATCATTTAACAAAACATACATTGCCCTAGCAATGTCCCATGCATTTGTTGGCGTTGCATATTGGTCATATGGAAGTTTCAAAGTAAGTTTTTGATTTTGTTCGCATTGGTCAATGATTCTTGAAACAAAATTTTTACCTCTAATTTCATCACCATAAATATTGGTAACACGCAAAACCAAAGCATTTGAAATAGATTGCATTACCAATTGTTCTGCTTCTAATTTATGTTTGGCATAAACGCTCAAAGGGTTTACTGGCGCATCTTCTGCATATGGACCATCAACACCATCAAAAACATAATCAGTTGACAAATACACTAATTTTGCTCCACATGATTGAGTAACTTTTATTAAATTCAATGTGCTTTTTACCGTCTTTTCATAACTTTCATCAACATTGTTTTCGCAATAATCTACATGCGTTAAAGCCCCGCAGTGGACAATGACATCTGGATTGAATTTTTTTATATCAAAGTTTCCTTCTTCCTCTGGATTGAGCGTGTTGTAGTAGACGGTGTCTTCAGTAACAAATGTAAAATAAGAGCCAACAACTTCGCAGCCTTGCTCTTTAAAATGTTTCATACAGTTGCCACCAACCAAACCTGAAGCTCCAACAATAAAAATGCGCATAAAATATTTTTTTAAAAAAGAAAAAGCCACATTTAAAATTAAAGTGGCTTTTAAAAAACTTGAAAAAAATTAATTGTTTCCCATCATCATAGATGGCATTTCTTGTGGATATTCTTTGTTAACTAATTTGTCTCTTACAGCTGAAAAAGCAGCTAAAGTTTCATCGATATCTTGGTCTGTATGTGCAGCCGTTGGAATCAGTCTAAGAATAATTTGTCCTTTTGGAATCACAGGATAAACAACAACTGAACAGAATATGTTATAGTTTTCTCTTAAGTCAAAAACCAATTGTGTAGCATCAAAAAGTCCACCTTGCATATAAACTGGAGTAACTGGAGTATTAGTAGATCCAATATTAAATCCATTTTCTCTTAAACCGTTTTGAAGTCTATTGACATTATGCCACAATTTGGCTTTCAATTCAGGTTTGCTTCGAAGTAGATCCAATCTTTTTTGATTGCCTACAACAATTGGCATTGGTAGCGATTTTGCAAAAACTTGAGAACGCATATTGTATCTCAAGAATTTCAATACTTGTTTGTCGCCTGCTATAAAACCGCCAATACTTGCCATTGATTTAGCAAATGTGGAAAAATAGATGTCAATTTTATCAATGCAATTTTGTTCTTCACCAATTCCAGAACCATTTACACCCATCGTACCAAAACCATGAGCATCATCAACAAATAGCCTAAATTCAAATTTGTCTTTTAAAGCAGCAATTTCAGCAACACGACCTTGGTTGCCACTCATTCCAAAAACACCTTCAGTGATTACCAATATACCACCACCTGTTTGATTTGCCATTTCAGTAGCACGTTGCAATTGTTTTTCACAATCAGCAACATCATTGTGCTTGTAAACATAACGATGTCCAGGATGCATTCTTAAACCATCAATAATACAAGCATGTGACTCTGCATCGTAAACAATTACATCTCTTCTGCTGCATAAGCTGTCAATGGCTGAAACCATTCCTTGATAGCCATAATTGAACAACATAGCATCTTCTTTACCAACAAATTCTGCTAAGTCTTTTTCTAGTTTTTCATGATTGTTTGAATTGCCGCTCATCATTCTTGCACCCATTGGATAAGCAAGTCCATATTGAGCTGCAGCTTCTGCATCAGCTTTTCTAACTTCAGGATGATTGGCTAAACCTAGATAATTATTTAAACTCCACACAATTCTTTCTTTGCCCATAAACATCATGCGATTACCAATTTCACCTTCTAGTTTAGGAAAGGCAAAATAACCAGGTGCTTTTTCAGCATAATCACCGATAGGTCCAAGTTTACTTTCGAATTTTGCAAATATATCCATGCTAATTTGTTTGAGAGAATTGTTATGGTTTAATAAAATTAACGGCGCAAAGTTACAAAAAAATAATCCCTTTGTTGCGCTCAAAACCGCAATTTTGCAAGCGTATCAAGATTTTATGAAGAATTTTATTGTTTCATTGTTTTTTTCTTTGGGAACTATTTCAGTATTTGCCAAAAAGCCTACACAACTTGAAAGACCTAAATTGGTTGTTGGCATTGTTGTCGATCAAATGCGATGGGATTACTTGTATCGATTTTATGATCGTTTCTCAGACAATGGGTTTAAACGATTGATGAATGAAGGTTTTAATTGTGAGCAAACTTTTATTAATTATCTTCCTGCTTACACAGCTCCGGGACATTCTTGTGTTTATACAGGTTCGGTTCCATCAATTCATGGAATTGCAGGTAATGATTGGATTAATAAACAAAATAATAAATCAGTTTATTGTACGGAAGACAAAACTGTTCTACCCGTTGGCGGAAGTTGGAAGGCTGGTCAAATGAGCCCTGCAAATTTGTTGTCATCTACAATCACAGATGAGTTGAAATTAGCAACCAACTTTAAATCAAAAGTTTTTGGTTTTTCAATAAAAGACAGAGGAGCCATTATTCCTGCGGGACATTTGGCTAATGGTGCGTTTTGGTATGATGATAGCACTGGAAATTTGATGTCAAGTAATTATTATGGAAATGCTTTGCCGCAATGGTTGCAAGAATTTAATAACAAAAAGTTTCCAGAGCAATGGCTAAGATTTGGATGGACTTTGAGCAAAGAAGATAGTACTTACGTTCAGAGTTTACCAGATTCCAATGGTTATGAGGGTAATTTTTTTGGAGAATCAAAGCCAATATTTCCTCACTTAAAAGCTCAAGGAAAAAATTTGAGTAATCTTAGAAAAATTCCTGCAGGAAATTCATTTATTCTTGATGCTTCAAAAGAGTGTATCAATGCAGAGCATTTAGGAATAGAAAACAGAACAGATTTCTTATGTGTTAGTTTGTCGAGTACTGATTATATAGGGCATCAGTTCGCACCAAATAGTGTTGAAATTGAAGACACTTATATTAAGTTAGATAAGGATTTAGAGGGATTTTTATCATTTTTAGACAAAACTGTTGGAAAAAATCAATATTTAATTATGCTCACAGCAGACCACGGTGGAGCGCATAATGCAAAGTTTCTTAACGATATAAAAATTCCTGCTGGAAATGAAAACGAAGCAAATTTATTAACCACTTTGAAAGCTGAACTTCTACAAAAGTTTGCTTCTGATTCCTTGATTTTGGGATGGGAAAATTATCAAATATTTTTGAATGAATTACAAATTGAAAAGAAAAAAGTCAATCGTTCAGAATTAATAGCAGCAATAAAAAATTTCTTCAATGCTTTACCACAAGTTGCATATGTTATAGATATGGAACACATAGATGAAACACCAACTCCCGAACCCATAAAATCCATGATAGTCAATGGTTACAACAGATTGAGAAGTGGTCAAATCCAAGTGATTTTCAACCCAGGATGGTATCTTGGTTATAGTGAAACTGGCACAACTCATGGAACTTGGCATCCTTATGATACTCATATCCCTTTGTTGTGGTATGGTTGGAAAATCAAATCAGGATCTTCAAATAAGATTAATTATATGACAGACATAGCTGCTACTTTTGCTGCATTGTTACATATTCAAATGCCAAATGGAAATATTGGAAAGCCAATTGAAGCTTTGATGCAAAAATAAATTAATCAGGTTTATGGCATTGTATTGCTGGGGGTTCCATTGCTTTGGATTTCAATTTTTGGACTCAAATATGGTATGCCTAGATTCATGCCTCTTACAATAAATAATAAACCAAAAAAGGTCATTAAAATTGGAACGAATTTTCTGAAATTATTCAATTGTTGCAATGGAATCCTATTCTTGAACCAAATGAAAAGTAGCAGTATGGGCATTGTTCCAAAACCGAAGAGGCTCATGAAACTAATGATTTCAACTGTGGATTGACAAGTCATGGATGCAAATAGCGCCATGTAAACAAGTCCACAAGTAAGTAAACCATTTAAAAAACCCGTAATTGCCAATGAATACAAACTTGGCTTACCAATAAAATTGCTTAATTCGGATTTGACAAAATTGATCCATGGTAATACAAAATTCAATTGCACGACCAGTATTTTTTGCTTGAATTTCCAGACGAGTTTAAAAACAAAGCAGTTAAAGGAACTTTGCAATTTTATGCTGCAGCAAATAATAAGTTTGACAAAAATGTTCCTTTAAATTTATCAGAAAATAAAATGATTATTGATTTGACTGATTTTGGAAAAACTACTTACACTTTGAAAATTAATTGGGAGTCAGAAAATCAAAATTATTATCAAGAAACTGAATTAAATACAGCTAAGAAGTGAATACAACAACACTAGCTTTAGCTTTTATAATGGGACTAACAGGAAGCCTTCACTGTGCTGATATTGAACAGCTTTACTCAATTTAGATTGATTTTTCCCGCATCAAGCAATTGTGTCACTGTCCGAGCTTCAGCGAGTAAAAGAACTTGAGGCGGAGAATGCACGTCT
>CAZNVQ010000083.1:0-11308 GCA_964576425.1 uncultured Flavipsychrobacter sp.
TGCTCACAAGTTGCTCTTCAGCAAATCTCGTTACCCTTTCGTCTGACAAATAAAAATTCAAACTAATTCAACAGCAAAAACCAACTATTTTTGACCACATTGCTGAAATCAATATTCTAGCCCATTTTCATTTACAATATCATAAAACTAAACCCTCGCTCTCCAAGGAATTTCAATTGCCTTGTTCTTGAAAATGATATACCTAGAAAGAACAAACAGAAAATCAGATAAACGATTTAAATACTGAAGCACCAATTGAGGCACAAATTCATTTTGGTCTTGCATACACACACAGATTCGCTCTGCTCTACGACATACACATCTTGCAACATGTGTAGTTGATGCAGCAATATGACCACCTGGTAAAATAAAAGAACGCATTTCGGGCAAAACATCATTCATCAAATCAATACGCTGTTCAAGCCAAGTTACATCTTCATCAAATAAATCAGGCAACTGCATTTTCACTTCTTTTTCAGGGCTTGTTGCCAACACTGATCCAATTGTGAATAAACGATCTTGTATTTCAAGTAACCAATTGTTAATCTCTTCGTCGTTTTGACTATCGCCAATCATTCCTAAATAAGAATTCAATTCGTCCACTGCACCATAACTTTCAATTCGAATATGATGCTTTGAAACCCGAGTTCCACCTATCAAACTCGTGGCGCCTTTATCCCCTGTTTTTGTATATATTTTAAATGACATAATATTTTTTAACAATTATTTACTAATATCAGTTTCCACAATTCCATCTCTAACTCGAACCACTCGCTTGGTGAAATTGGCAATATCTTCCTCGTGAGTTACCAAAACCACAGTATTTCCTTGTTCGTGAATTTTAGCAAAAATATCCATGATTTCAACTGAAGTCTTGGTGTCCAAATTTCCAGTTGGTTCGTCTGCCAACAACAATGATGGATTATTGATTAAAGCTCTAGCAATGGCTACACGCTGACTTTGCCCGCCTGAAAGCTCATTTGGCTTATGGTGCGCTCGTTCCTCTAATCCTACTTTAGTCAGCATAGCTCTAGCTCTTTCTTCTCTTTCTGCTTTTGAAACACCAGCATAAATGAGCGGCAAAGCAACGTTTTCCCAAGCGGTTAATCTCGGCAGCAAATTGAACTGCTGAAATACAAATCCTATTTCCACGTTTCGAACATCAGCTAATTCATCGTCTATCATTCTACTTACATCTTTTCCATTCAGTATGTATTGACCAGAAGTTGGGGTGTCAAGACATCCCAAAATATTCATCAATGTGGACTTACCAGAACCTGAAGGTCCCATTAGCGCCACGTACTCATTGACATGAATGTTCAATGATATCCCTTTCAGGACAGGCAATTCTTGCCTACCTAAATAATAGATTTTCGTAATATCTTTCAAGCTAATGACAGCAGAGTCACTTTGTTTCATATTATCAATCAAAAATAAGGAAACTGTGTCCCAAAATTATTTTTGCCCTTAAAAATGTTGCATTTCAAGAATAAGACAAACAAGTACTTGTTATGTTTCAATATTTTTACAGTCTATGATTTGCTTTCCTAATGCCAAAATCAATCTTGGATTACACATTGTTGCTCGCCGCGAAGATGGCTACCATGATTTAGAAACCATCTTTTATCCCATAAAAATTAAAGATGCACTTGAAATTGTTCCGGCATTAGACGAAGAATCTAGCATAAGCATGAGCGGGAAAAATGTGGAAGGTGGACTTGACAACAACCTAGTTTGGAAAGCCTGGACCATGATTCAAAAAAAATTCCCGAACATGGTCTCACCAATAGATATTTACCTTCATAAATCAATTCCAATGGGTGCAGGAATGGGCGGAGGTTCTTCAGACGGCGCTGCGATGCTTTTACTGCTTAATAAATATTTTAATTTAAATATAAATAAAGATGAACTCTGCACTATGGCTTTAGCATTAGGAAGCGATTGTCCATTCTTTATTTACAATAAGCCGCAATTTGCACAAGGTAGAGGTGAAATTTTAGAACAAGTTGATCTTGATTTGTCTGCGTACAGTTTACAATTGATTTGCCCCAATTTACATATCTCCACAGCTATGGCATTTAGCGGAATACAACCCAAATCGAGCCCAATTGATCTGAGAACTATTGCCACATTGCCCATCCAAGATTGGAAGGAACTAATCAGGAATGATTTTGAACCAACCATCTTCAAATCCAATTCAGAAATGGCTTCCATCAAAAATCAATTGTATACTGCTGGTGCTATTTATGCAGCCATGAGTGGTAGTGGATCTACCATTTTTGGTTTGTTTGAAAAAGGTAAGATGGCTACAATCCAAAGCTCTTTAACATTCGAAAGCCATTATATTGAACATTGTTAATTGCTTGCGAATAACTTGTCAAATATCTGTTTGTGAGTGGCAAATTGAGTGTTAAGGTGCTGTATCTATTGGTTCTAGACTATTGAATTGCTCACTTTTACAGCATCAAACAAAGCACTTATTTACGATGAAAAAAATTATCCTCAATGCATTAGCAATTTTTTGTTGGGGACTTCAACAAGTTTTGGCGCAAAGCAATGTACTAGGCTTTATTTAGGCACTGCATTAGGGCTCAATATTGTTAGCAATTAACTGACTTACAAGGCGGTAAAATAAGTGTCTAAAGCGAGGTAGGCAAAGGGGCAATATTCAGTTTTGAAATCACTTATGATATTTCATATGCGCATTCATTAGAAGACAATAAAAATGAAGCCAAAGAAGCAACTAAGCCTTGGAAAGAAAACATGAAAATTTTAGTTGCTGACGATAATCCTATTAACATCAAAGTTGCCAGATATGCAGTTGAAAAATGGGGGGGCGATAATTGAGGAAGCAACAGATGGCAATGAAGCAATCACCAAATTTAAAACGGATAAATTTGATGTGATTTTTTTGGATATGCAAATGCCCAATATGGACTGATTTGAAGCTATCGACGAAATCAGAAATTTCTTAAAATCTAATATTCCAATTATTGCAATGACTGCAAATGCACTGAAAGGTGAAGCAGAAAAATGCATGGAGGTAGTTGCAAGTGCATACATTAGTAAACCTTTCAATCAAGATGAACTTAATCAAGAAATCAGCAAACTAACAGGCACAACAAAAACTAACAACTCCAATAAAATTAACAATAAAACTATGTAACAAGATTTAGTGGACTTCAGTTATGTCGAAGACTTGGCAGGGAACAAACCTGAGTATATGAAACAAGTATTGATCATTTTCATGGAAAACACTTACCCTGGTGTTGATGTACTTAAAAAATTAATTGATGAAAAAGCTGATTTTGAACCCATATCCAAATAAGCTCACTTTCTTAAAAGCAGCGTTGGCATCATCAAAATAAAAGACATGTATGAAACGCTAAAGCAAATTGAAATGCTTGGTAAAGAGAAAAAAGACCGTGAGGAAATTGAACGCTTAATGACTATTGTATTAGACACCTTTAAAAACGGTAAGAAAATATTTTGGCAAAAATGAAATAAACAACAATTTACATGTTGAGTAATCTCATCAATAGAGAAACAACCCATAGGACAAACAAAACCACTAAAACCGCACCAAATATATTATAAACCGAATGTTTAGGATTAGGTATGGATTGCCGTGTATATATCCTAACTACAACTGATGCATATAATAGAAAACATATAATTGAGAAAGAGGCAATAATGTAGTGCCAATCGTTACCAATCCAATCTTCAGGAAGCAAACCGCCTAAATCAAAAAAATGTATTAAAAAAAATCCTAGAAAATAGCAGAAAGCAATTGCGCCGCAAACTACAGCCAACTTTTTTTGCTTTCTCCTTTTTCTGTGTGAAGACATAATGCTTTACGATTAATTAATGGTACAAAATACACATAAGATTTTAAAATCCAACTATAAGTTAATTAGAAAATCAATTTTTAAATACGTTTAATTGAAAATTTGCTTGTTTCCACCTCTTATCTTTAATGCGGAAAAATTAACGCTACGAACTTAATGACACTTGTAAAGTTCGCCATAATTGGCTGTGGAAGAATTGCTGAAAGACATGCTGAACATATTAATAATTTCGGATTATTAGTAGCCGTATGTGATATTATTCCATCAAAAGCAGATACAATTGCTCAAAAATATGGAGCAAAAGCTTCTTATACTATTGAAGAATTTATCGCCTCGAAAATGGATATAGATGTTGTTGCTATTTGCTCACCAAATGGTTTGCATGCATTCCACGCAATCATGTGTCTCAATGCAGGCTATCACGTTTTGTGCGAAAAACCAATGGCCTTAAGTGTTCAAGATTGCGAACAGATGATCCTTGCATCAGAGCAAAATGAGAAAAAACTTTTTGCCATAAAACAAAATCGTTTCAACCCACCTGTGGTGGCAGTAAAAAAAGTTATGGAGGAAGGTCAATTAGGAAAAATTTTCAATATTCAACTCAATTGCTTTTGGAATAGAAATGCCGACTATTATTCTAATTCGTGGAAAGGAACTAAAGATTTGGATGGAGGAACTTTATTCACCCAATTCAGTCATTTCATCGACCTGATTTATTGGATGATTGGCGATGTCAAAGAAGTTGCTGCATTCGCTAAGAACTATGCCCATCAAGGTCAAATTGAATTTGAAGACACTGGCGTTGTAATTTTATCTTTTGAAAATGGAGCGATAGGAACTATCAACTACACGGTTAATAGTTATGCTAAAAACATGGAGGGTTCGTTGACTATTTTTGGCGAAAATGGTACTGTAAAAATAGGTGGTCAATACTTGAATGAATTAGAATACCAATGCATTAAGAATTATAAAATTGAAGATATCCCCAAAGGGAATAGACCAAATGATTATGGTACCTACGTTGGTTCTATGAGTAATCATGATAAGGTTTATGAAAATGTTGTTGCGGTTCTTAAGAACAATGAACCTATGGCTACAAGTGCTTTTGAAGGATTGAAAACAGTTTCTATCATTGAAAAAATTTACCAATCAATTACTGTACAATGAACGAACCAAAGTTTCAAGAAATCGGAATTGTGAATGTTAATTTTGGCAAAGGTGTTCGAATCGTCAAGCCTGTAAACCTTTACGGCTGCACTATTGGCGATGACTGTTTTATTGGTCCGTTCACTGAAATCACCAAAAACGTTGTGATTGGCAATAGAGTTAAAGTGCAATCTCATTCATTTATTTGCGACTTGGTCACTATTGGCGACGATTGCTTTATTGGACATGGGGTTATGTTCGTGAATGATTTATTTCAAAAAGGTGGTCCTGCACAAGGAGACCAGAGTTTGTGGAAGCCAACAAAGATTGGCAATCATGTTTCCATTGGCACCAACGCCACAATTTTGGCTGTGAGCATAACAGACAATGTTGTTATTGGCGCAGGATCTGTTGTCACAAAGGACATTAAAGTACCTGGAATTTATGCTGGAAATCCTGCAAGATTGATTCGAAAACTTTAATCACGCTTCATTTGAGCATTTCTGAAAGGATACTCTTTAATCATTTGATATCCTTTTTGCCCACCACAATTTTGAATCAATTCTGTATGTCGAATGTGATGCATGTCTGTACCACAATAATCGTACATTCTTTTATCCAAGAACATTTCAGCAATATCTTTTTCTCTCTTACCATAATATCCTAAAGCGGAAAGTGTATTAAGTTGTAAATAACAACCTCGATCTCTTAGCTCAGTAAATATTTCTGGTTTCTGATGAAAATAAACATAGCGTTCAGGGTGAGCTATAACAGGTCTGTAACCTTTAGTTTGTATTTTAAAAATTGTATTGAGCAAATTCATGGGCTCAAACATGAAGGAAAACTCTATCAATAATTCATTTTTTTGAAGCGTAAGCAGCTCTGAACTTTCCAATAATTCCATGAAAATATCATCAACATAATATTCCGCTGCTGCAAATATTGGCATTTCAATTTGTTGATTTTTCAGTTCTGCTCTTACAATTTCAAGCTGACCTAAAATAATTTCTGGTGTATTTTTATAATGATCAAATTTAATATGCGGTGTAGTAATAATTTGACTGTACCCCATTTCTTGCAGCCCTTTTATCATGTTGATGCTGTCAGCAAGCTCTGCTGCCCCATCATCAATGCCTGGCAATAAATGCGAGTGCATATCTGTTTTCAAAAATGACCAATCAGCTGGGACGGGTGTATTGTCAATTTTTTCTGCCTTTTTACTACCAAATAATCTTGAAAACATTATATGTTGTTATAAACCTGATGCAAAAATAACCGTTAAGAAAATGAAAGTTTCAAATTATTTGTAATCAACCTAATTGAGCATGTTGAGTAACTTTTTTAAATACAAAACTTGAATATCTCCTCCTTTTATATCAATTAATCCTTCTTCTTTGAAATCACTTAATGTTCTTAGCAACGATTCTTTTGCCGTGCTATAGTTGCTAAATTCTCTCTGCTCAAATCAATCATAAAAGATGGGTTTTCTTTAGGATTGAATTTTTTATACAAAGCAACTAAAGCTTCTGCAACTTTTTTCCTAAGAGAATTATAGGCAAGCTCAATTAACTGTTCTTCTCTCGAAGTAACGTTTTTCACAAGCATTTGAATGAATTTCTGCATCACTTCACGATTATTATGCAATAAATTTTCAAATTCATCTTTTGGAATAATCGCAATTTCTGACTCTTCTAAAGCTTCAGCTGTCTCTTTATAATTTCCACCTTCCAACAAAGAAACATAGCCTAAAAAATCACCTTCATTGTACAAACCAATGACGAGTTCTTTCCCATCGTCATTGGCCTTATAAGTTTTGACTTTGCCTTTCATTACATAATATAAACGCAATGGATGGTTTCCTTCATTATAAACTATTTGCTTCTTTTTATATTTATTAAAGCTTCTGTCTTCTTTTATTTTTTCTAAAAGATCTTCGCCACTAACGGTTCTAATTAACGAGTTTAGCCCCTCAAGATTTGCAGGCAAATTTTCTTTAACAATCTCAGCTTAAAAAGTTCATCACTATGTGTTTCATCAAATTGGGATCGAGAAAAACCAAATTTTCACCCTCATGATTGTACTCAATTTTTTGCCCTTCTTTTAAAATGGTTTGCATTTCAAAAATTAGGTTTTCTATTAGCTCCTAATTGGAAAAATCCATCAAGCGAATTTGAATTTTCCCCTCTTCAATTTTACCTACAGACAAGAAATCATTAAGAATGTCAGTTAACATGTTGACACTTGAAACAATTCTTTGAATATGCTTTTCACGTTTATGTTGGTCTTGAGTTGTCTCGTACTTTGTAACCAAAAATGCAGAAGATAAAATGGTGCTTAAAGGTGTTCTGAATTCATGCGAAGCCATAGAAAAAAATCTAGATTTCAATTCATTCAACTCTTTTTCTTTAGCCAATGCTTTTTGTAAGGAAAGTGTTCGTAGATGAATCATATCTTCTAATTCTTCATTTAATTTCAGTAAATCATCTTCTGCTTTCTTTCTAATAGTTATATCGCTAATAAATGAAATAACATATTCTTTTTCTTCATCCTTGTAAATACTCAAGCTAACTTCAACCGGAAATTCAGTGCCGTCTTTCTTTTGCCCAAACAAGTCCATACCAACACCCATAGGACGACTTTCAGCATTTTTTGCGTGATATTGTTCCCGATGTTGTTGATGTCCAACTGAAAACCTTCGAGGAATGAGAATTTCAATTTTTTGCCCAATCAATTCAGGTTCATCATATAAAAATTTCTTCGCTGCAAAATTGTTCACTGCAACTATTTCTCCCGTCTTATTTACAATGATTATTCCTATTGCTGCATTATTGAACAATGCCTCGAATTGTTGCATGCTTTATGACTTAAAATCTTTTCTTTAAGGATAAAATTAACCTATGTTGCTCAATTTTTATACACACAAATATATTCACTATGTGTAGCGACGGAATTGATGAATTTTCAAATGAATATTAATTGAAATTAATGGTCTTAATAGGATTCCATCTATTTCAACGATTGTAATTAATTACCTTTGCTCGCTGAAAATAAAAAGGTGAGTTTTATAAATAGATTTTTGAATAAAAGAAGTGGCAACAACCAAGCTGAAATGGCTTTCACCGACCATATCGAAGAATTGCGTTGGCATCTTATCCGTTCTGTTGCAGTCATAATCCTTTCAGCTATAATTGTTTTTTTTAATATTGAATGGATTTTTACTAAAGTTATTCTTGGACCTGCTCAATCTGATTTCCTATCTTATAAATTCCTTTGTCAATTAGGCAAATTGATAAAGGTAGATGTGCTTTGTCTTGGCGATATGCAAATCCAATTTCAGAACACAGAATTGAGTGGACAATTTATGATGAGCCTCTCTGCTTCTATGATGATTGGCTTCATACTAGCTTTCCCTTACGTGTTTTGGGAAATTTGGAAGTTCATCAAACCTGCATTGAAACCAAGCGAATTGAAATATGCTAGAGGAATTGTGTTCTGGAGTTCCTTGCTTTTTTTCATGGGTGTTTTATTTGCTTATTATGTCATAGCACCTTTCACCATCAATTTTTTTGCTAACTATCAATTAAGTCCACAATTTAAGAACATCATCACCATTGCCAACTATTACGAATCCATGAGTGATTTAGTTCTAGGACTTGGCATTGTTTTCGAATTGCCTGTCGTAGTTTTTTTCTTATCAAGAATTGGTTTATTAAAGCCACAATTAATGCGAGACAAACGTAAATATGCTTTCATCATCATTCTTATTTTGGCAGCAGTAATTACTCCTCCCGATTGGTTTAGCATTTGGTTAGTTACTATTCCATTGGTTATTCTTTATGAAATCGCTATCAAAATCAGCGAAAGAGCAAATAATGATCGTAGAAAAAAAGAGATGCTAACAAACAACTATTAATTTTATTAAATTACAATACATGAATAATTCTATAGTAATTGGCTGCGACCATGCAGGATTCGACTACAAAGAAGCCATCAAAGAAATGCTTTCAAACAAAGGCTTTCAAGTAATTGATAAAGGAACTTTTGATACTTCAAGCATGGATTATCCTGATGTTGCCCACCCAGTTGCTACTGCTGTTGAAAATGGAAATGCATTACTAGGCATTTTGATTTGTGGTAGTGGAAATGGTGTTTGCATGACAGCCAATAAACATTCAGGAATTCGCGCAGCATTGTGTTGGAACAACGAATTAGCTGCTTTGGCGCGTCAACACAACAATGCCAATATTCTTTGCCTTCCTGCAAGATTTATTGACCTTGGTTTAGCAAAGGAAATGACAGAAACCTTCTTGAATACTTCTTTTGAAGGCGGCAGACATCAAAACAGAGTGAACAAAATCTCTTGCTAAACCGCTTAAGTTAATTCAAAAGATACCTTATTGCAAAGAAAGCTCTTCTAGGCAAAAAATTGGTATTGCCATCACTTCCATGTGCACTTGATGTTGTAACACCAGTAGTGGACAGATTTCGTAGGTCAAAAATATTTTTCACACCAATTGTTAGGTCTAATTTGTCCTTAAACCATTTCCTTTGAATAGATGCATCAAATAATTGATATTCTTTTTGCTGACCATTGAAAACAGCATCTCCTTCAATAGTTGGCATTAGAAAAGGTTGTGCACCAATATATTTATGGAAAACTGAAATACTCATTTTGGGTTTTTCCCAATAATACATGAGGGTTGTAGCTAATTCATTAGTGTTAAAATCTGTGTATGAATTTGTGCTAAAAAAATGATTTAATGCATATCCCAGTTTGAAATGCAGGGTTTTGAATTGTCCTTCAAGTTCTGCAGATTGAACAAAGTTTTGTTGCTTATTAATATTGTAATACTTGTATCTGATATCATTTGCATTAGTTGGGTCCACTTTTACTAGACCAATTGCATCTGTAAGGTGATTATAAATCGATGTGGTCAACAACTGAAGATAATCTCCTTCTTTTTCCCAAAACATGTAAGACATTGAGCCTTGAAAATGATCCGCCTTTTCGGCTCGCAATTGTTCATTTCCCGCCACGTCATGATTTTGATCCACAAAATCCAAATAAAGTTCTTTAAGCGAAGGTGCCCTAAATCCCTTAGCATAGGAAGCCCTAAAGCTGAGTTGTTTTTTAGGTTGATACATCAAATTTATTGTTGGAATGATTGGTGAAGAATAAATTGAATTTTTAGCAATTCTCAACCCAAGCATCGCACTCAAATTTTCATAAAAAAGAGGAAATTTAAAAGAGGTAAAGCCAGCAATTTCTTGCATATTTTTTTGACCAACTGGAATTTTTTTACTTTCACCAAACTGGCTATTTAAATCGTAACCTAAAGTCAATTCAGTACCATAAATTTTCTTCATTAAGTTGCCTCTTGCATTCATCTCCCAAAAAGTAGAAGTATCTTGATCTCCTCTTCCCGAAGTAAGGTTTTCTTGCAGTGTTACTAAATCCTTACGGTATCTATTTCTAGTTCTATGATAATAAGATAATCCTGTCATTGCTTGCCAAGAAACGGTTTCACTCCATTTTCCATCAAGTTGCAATCGATTTATAGAGCGATAATTATGATAATGTTCATCATCAGCATAGGCTTTAAAAGGATAGATAAAAGCAGTTCCTCTATTCGATATTTTTTCTAAAACATTATCGCTTGCGAATTTAATATTGATACCAGAAGCTGTTGTGTAACCATAATAAAAACCAGCGACATATTGTTCTTTGGGTTTAAATAATAAATTTCGCTTTACTGCTGAAGTATCTAGAAAATGCCAACCTTCAAAATAATTTCTTCCGCCCGAAAAAGTAAATTGATGCTTTTTGAATGATTTAGTCAGTAAAGCATTAACATTGTATTTACCAACTGATTCATAAAAAGTATTGACTTCAGCTTTGAATGCATCCTGCTGTTTTTTAGTTATGATATTGATAACTCCACCCAATGCATCTGAACCATATAAAACACTCATTGGACCTTGGACAATTTCAATTCTCTCGGTATTACTCAAACTTATTTGACTTAAATCTATATTTCCATTTTCTCTTCCATTAACAGGCATTCCATCCAACAATACTTTGATTTTATCACCGCCTAAACCCATCATCCTAATCTTAGAGCCTAAAACGCCATCTTCTGAAACATTCATATTCAATTGATTGGCTAAAATCTCATTTAATGTGACTGCTCCTTGTGCTTTTATTACAGCTGATGGAATTGTTTTGATTATGGACATTGCATTTGCTGGTTTCACGGAAACACTTTGTCCAGTTACCACATATTCGGAAAGAAACTGAATTTTCGGGGTCAATA
>CAZNVQ010000084.1:0-11228 GCA_964576425.1 uncultured Flavipsychrobacter sp.
TTGCTAAATACATATTCCAATCCAAATGAGAAGTATTGAGAAAAATTTTTTCTTCCTTCAAGATTATCATAGTTATATATATACCACCATCTATTAAATAGTGTATAATAGCCTAGTCCTAATTTAGAACTCAAAAAAAGATTATTAAAAATTGCCATCCTACCACCAACACCTAAACATTGTTCTATCAAATTAATATTCATTCCATTGATACTTTCATCTGGGAAGGGGGTATTAATACGGACATTACCCAGCCAATCTTTGTCAAAACCTACATTCTGACCCATCACATTTCCACCTTGAGCGTCGTAAAAAAAATAAAAATTTCCTTCATAACTTTTTGATGAAAATACATTAAATCTTATATCTATTTTATACAATAAGCCCGAAACTTTATACATATATGCATAACCTTCATTTTTTGAAGGGTTGTATTCTTTAATTATACCTAAATAGCGATTATCATTCAATGGTAGCGCAATTCCAATACCCAATGTAAACCTTTTGGCTACTTGTTGTGCTATTTCCAAAGAAACAGCTTTAGAAACTGAAGTTTCTATTAAGTTAGTACGAAAAAGTGTACAGTTTTGCGCATTTCCTTGAATACAAACCAATACAGCTATTACAAAACAGTTTAGTTGTTTTAGCATAAATTAAAATATGCATTTATCATAATCATTTGAAAATCAGATTCTTGAGTAGAATAATATTATATAAATGTAAAGATTTTGATAATTGAATGCACTATTTTATTTAACATAAATAATGGTTTTACAGAAGTAAAAAACCATAATAAAGGATAAAAAATTAGCTATCTCATTGAAGAGATAGCCATTTACTATTTACCTAATATAGAATTAAACTGAAAAAGTTCTTTCAGTCACTTTTACTTCGCTGAGTTGACGAACAGCTGTTGCAATTGCTTGTGCATCGTAGCCACACTCTCTGTGTAATTCTTCTGGTTTGCCATGTTCTACAATCGCGTCAGGAATGCCAAGCATCACTACTTGTTGAGGATAATTGTGTTGGTTTAAAAACTCTAGTACTGCAGAACCAAAACCACCTACAATGGTGCCATCTTCCACAGTTATTATTTTATCAAAACGTTGAGCAATTTCATGCATCAAAACCTCATCCAATGGTTTCACAAATCGCATATCATATAACGCAGGTTCTAAACCCTCTGTCTGCAAGGTTTTAATCGCTTCAAGTGCAAAGTTTCCAGGATGACCAATGGTCAAAATAGCAATGCGCTCACCATCAACTATTTTTCTTCCAGTTCCAATGGTGATGGCTTCAAATTTGGTTTTCCACTCTGGCATAACACCATTGCCTCTTGGATAGCGAATTACGAAAGGCAATTTATTAGAATCGAGCTGTGCCGTGTACATCAAATTGCGCAATTCTGATTCGTTCATCGGAGCAGCTACAATCATGTTAGGAATACAACGCATGTAAGCAATATCGTATGCACCGTGATGCGTTGGTCCGTCGTCGCCAACAAGCCCTGCACGATCAAGACAAAATATGACTGGTAATTTCTGAATGGCTACATCATGAATGACCATATCATAAGCTCTTTGCATAAAAGAACTATATATATTACAAAACACTTTCATGCCTTGAGTAGCCAATCCAGCACTTAAAGTCACGGCATGTTGTTCTGCAATACCCACATCTAAAGCTCGTGTTGGCATGGCTTCCATCATGTATTTCAACGAACATCCTGATGGCATTGCTGGTGTGATGCCCATAATTTTAGGGTTCGCTTCTGCCAATTCGATGATGCTATGACCGAAAACGTCTTGGTATTTTGGAGGTTCTGGTTTTGTAGGGACTTTTTTGATGATTTTCCCAGTTACTTTATCAAAAGTTCCGGGTGCGTGCCACAATGTTTGGTCTTGTTCAGCCAACTCATAACCTTTACCTTTTACTGTTTTGATGTGCAATAATTTTGGACCAGGAATGTCTTTCAGGTCTTCTAAAATTTCAGCGAGTTTCAACACATTATGTCCGTCAATTGGACCAAAGTATCTCATGCCCAAAGCCTCAAAAAGATTGCTTGATTTTGAAATTACCCCTTTTACACTCGCTTCAATCTTAGAAGCCAAATCTCTTTGAAATTCTGAATAAGGCAGCTTTCCTAAAAACTTCCATACATCATCCCTAAATTTATTCCATGTGTGTGAAGTAGTAATGTCTGTCAAATATTCTTTTAATGCGCCAACATTGGGGTCAATCGACATGTTATTATCGTTGAGCACCACTAAAAGATTCGCATTAGTAACACCTGCGTGATTGAGCGCTTCGAATGGCAAACCCGCTGTCATGGCTCCATCGCCGATGATGGCTACATGCTGTCTTTGTGTTTCACCCTTGAGTTTGGAAGCTATTGCCATTCCCAAAGCTGCTGAAATAGAAGTGCTTGAATGCCCAACACCAAAAGCATCATAATCGCTTTCGGAGCGCTTTGGAAAACCACTCAACCCACCATACTTTCTATTGGTATGAAAGTTCTTTCTTCTTCCAGTGAGAATTTTATGCCCATAAGCTTGGTGTCCCACATCCCAAACCAATTGATCATCAGGTGTGTTGAACACATAATGCAGGGCTACTGAAAGTTCCACCACACCAAGGCTTGCACCAAAATGACCACCGTGAACACTAACGCAATCGATGATAAACTGACGAAGTTCATTACACACTTGTTGCAATTGATTTCTGTCGAGTTTTTTGAGGTCGTCAGGCGTGTTGATTTGACTGAGAAGCGGACCAGCAGCAATTTCTTCCATTATGAGCAGCAAATTCTATTAGGTTTCAAAAATAATGAATTTAGTAATCTTTACCGACTAAGATAACAAGATAACTTTGCTAATGTTTGTTTAAAAAGCTATTTTATTTTTCTTTACTTGCTAAAACAAAGCAATGACATCGGATACTATTACCTTTGTTCGTTCAAGTTAATCTATTTTCAATATATAATATACATGTTGCATAAATATTGGCGCAATTTTCCGTGGATGATACAATTGGTTCAATTTATCATTCTGATTGCTGTGATGGCTTCATTTTTCAGCTTCATCATTGGACCTTTTGTCGCCAATTTGAATGGCATTTCACTTGCCGACATACAAAACCTGAATGCTAAAAGTTCAATTAAAACCATCAACGGTGGTTTGATTATTCAATTTTTTTCGGCTTTGGGCATTTTTTTATTACCTGCCTTGTTTTTTGCCTATTTCGTTCATCCTCGTCCAAGTCATTATTTAGGATTTCGCCAACCTGGAAAACCTGTTTTTTGGGTGCTTCCAACCATCATAATTCTTTCTGCTGCACCATTATTAACCGCTGTAGCCGATTGGATGACACATTTCGATTTAGGACCAAGTTTCAAGGAAACGCAAGCGCAAAACGACCGATTGATGGCGGCTTTTCTTTCGTTGAAAAATCCCTTGCAATTATTGGTCACTTTCCTTGTTTTAGCCTTGATGCCTGGCTTTAGCGAAGAGCTTTTTTTCAGAGGAATTATTATGCGTTTTGCGGCACGAAATACTTACAAAAAATGGTTTCCCATTGTTGTTTCAGCCCTTTTATTTGCATTAATGCATAGCAATGTTTATGGACTTTTATCCATTTTTACTGCTGGGATTTTATTAGGTTGCTTTTATTACTGGACAGGCTCCATTTGGCCAGGAATCATTGCTCATATGGTTTTCAATGGCGCACAAATTATGTTAGCTTATATGGCAAGCATTGATGGTAAAACAAATGCAGCATTAGACAATTCGGTGCCTTGGACTTGGATTGCTGTTGCAACTCCAATTGCTATTTTAGGTTTGTGGTACTTGTGGAAACATAAAACACCATTAAAAGCTTATTGGGCTTCGGATTTTGACCCTGAAGAATTGATTGAAGGAACAGAATAAATAAAAATATTTATGGCATTACATTGGCCGACTTTTATTCAAAGAACAACAAGTGCAGTTGTATTTGCTATCATCATGATGGCTGGCTTGCTATGGAATCAATGGTCTTTTTTGGCTTTGGTTCTTTTGATTGAAATATTATGCTTGCATGAATACCTTAAACTTGCCAATAAAATCGCCTCAATCGAATTTTCATTTATCCAAAAAGTAATAATCCATATTGGTGGTTTATCTCTGCCTTTGACGATGATGATGTTGAGTTTTGGCTTTTGGAATAATACTCTTTCGATTTTATTTGGGACAATGAGTTTATTGCCTATTCTATTGTTATTGCAAGGTGCCTTACACCCTAAAAACCAACTCATTCAAGGCGTTTGGGGCATTTCAGGATGGCTTTATTTAAGCTTGCCTATGATGATGTTGCTTTATTTATATCAAGAAAATCATCTTTATCCTTTGGCTTTGATTTTAATGATTTGGACTAATGACACTATGGCTTACCTCATGGGTTCTTTTTTTGGAAAAACACATTTCAATGAAATTTCACCCAAAAAAACTTGGGAAGGTACAATTCTTGGTGCTTTGATGACCGTGATTGGTGCATTAGTTTGGGCATATTTTTCACACCAATTTTCATTGATTGATGCTTCCGTTTTTGCATTATGTGCTGCTGTAGCTGGTACAGCGGGCGACCTTTTAGAATCAAGGTTAAAAAGAATGGCAGGCGTGAAAGACAGTGGTGCCATAATGCCTGGGCATGGTGGCGCGCTAGACCGATTCGATTCTCTTTTAGTTGCAACTCCTTTTGTGTTCTTTTATCTTTTACTCAGCTAGTCAAAACAAGTTAACCCATCAAGAGATAAATACTTCAGAGTTAAAACCTATTTTTGCCATCAATATTTTTTTTATGAAATTTCATCGTGAAGGACACCTTTACATTCTAATTGCTACGGTCATTTGGGGCGCTCTACTTTTTTTCACAAAAGGACTTCTTGAAAATTGGGCTATTATTTATTGGTTCATTCATATTGTATTTTTTCTTCTTTGGTTTTGGGTGCTATGGTTTTTTCGTTTACCCAATCGTCAGTTTACACAAGGCGACAACCTCATCATTGCGCCTGCTGACGGCAAAGTAGTGGTGATTGAAGAAACTTTTGAACCTGAATACTTTAAAGAAAAAAGATTACAAGTTTCCATATTCATGTCGCCTTTAAATGTACACGTGAACCGAAACCCGATGAAAGGATTAGTGAAATATGTAAAATATCATCCTGGAAAATATTTAGTGGCTTGGCATCCAAAGTCTTCAACTGAAAACGAACGCACAACCGTAGTTATCGAGAATTCCAAAATGTCAATTCTAATGCGTCAAATCGCAGGTGCATTGGCACGTCGAATTTGCTACTATGTGAAAGAAGGTGACCAAGTGCAACAAAATGAAGAATTTGGTTTTATTAAATTTGGTTCAAGGGTGGATTTGTATTTCCCAGTTGGTACCCAAATAGATGTTAAAATTGGGCAAATGGTGCAAGGCGGCATGACTGTTTTGGCAAAATTGTCCTAAAACTCTTAACTTTAGCTAACAAAATTCATCAACAATGAAAAAACTCACATTATTATTAGGTGCTTTGATGATTGCAGGAGCTTCATTTGCTTGCGATGGCGGTAAAGAAGGTAAAGCTTGTTGCAAAAAAGGCGAAAAGAAAGAAGGTAAAGCTTGTTGCAAAAAAGATGAGAAGAAAAACTGCTCTCATCATGAAGAAGCTAAAAAAGAAGAAAAGAAAGAAGACAAAAAATCTTAATTCCCACTTCGAAAATGAAATAAAAACCTCGCAAAAAAAAGCGAGGTTTTTTTATGCTAATAGTTTTTTTATTTGCTCCACAACATTGAGTTGATTGGCATCGAGCCAAATAAAATCTGGATCTTTTTTAAACCAAGTCAATTGTCGTTTAGCATAGTTTCTTGAATGTTGTTTGATTTTATCCACTGCAAAATCTAAGGTCCAATTACCGTCGAAATATTCAAATAATTCACTGTAGCCAACTGTTTGTAGATTTTTCAAATGCTTGAAAGGGTAAAGTAATTTTGCTTCTTCCAATAACCCATTTTGCATCATTTTATCAACACGTTGATTGATTCTTTCATACAAAATTGGCCGAGGCAAATCGAGCATGATTTTCAGAATTCGAAAAGGTCTTTCTTTTTTCCGTCCTTGCTGAAATGCTGTGATACTTAAACCCGTTGAAAGCTTGAAAGTCAGTCCTCGAAGCAGTCTTGCAGCATTTGACACATCAATTTGTTGGTATAAAATTTGGTCTTCTTGTTCTGTTTTTTCTTGCAACCACTTCAAACCTTGTGTTTCAAAATTTGTTTGAACTTCAGCTGCAATTACAGGATTTATGTCGGGCATTTCGTCCATGCCTTCGCACAATGCTTTGATATAAAGTCCTGTTCCACCACAAACAATTGCCGTATTGGTTTTTTGAAAAATTTGCTCAAGATGATGCAAAGCAATTTGCTCAAAATCAGCAGCTGAAAGCGCTTGTTTAATTGGATATGCGTTTATAAAAAAATGGGGCACTAAAGCTAATTCTTCTTCAGTTGGACATGCAGCACCAATTGTCAAACCATGATAACATTGACGGCTATCAGAAGAAATAATTGAGGTATTCAACTGTTGGGCTAGCTGAATGGAAATAGCAGTTTTACCCACAGCTGTTGGACCGGCAATTACAACTAGTGTTTGATTCAAAATGAAAAAGAATTATTCATAACTTTCATCACTGCCATAGTCTTCTTCTGCTTGGCTGTCATCGCTATTTTGATCGTCATCTTCATCACCTTCATTACCAAAACCTTCAGCCATTTCTTCTGCACCAAGATCATATTTTTCCTCAATTTCCATCAACTTATCTTGAGCAATACCTTTGATGCCATATTGTGCTGGAGCAATACCTTCCTTTCGAACAATGAGGGGATATGTTTTGCGACTATCTTCATCCTTGCTTACACCAATAAGTTCCACCAAAAAAACCCATTGTTTAGCCAAATCATATATATATACAAATTTCTGATCTGGCTTGGCTACTAATGCCGAAACAGGTGTTTTTAACATAGAAAGTGCCGGAGCATCTTTTTTATTCACCATCACTTCCGAACTAATCTCGCGATTGCGTTGCCAGCGGTCATTGCTTTCAAAAAAAGATGCTGCATGTTTTCCATCAAACTCATAAGCTTTTATGATTGTTTGGTGAAAATCTAAAAATGTTTGACCGGTTTGCAATTCTATATCTCTATACACTTGGTCGTCTTCTTCCCAATAAACGCGAAATCTTAGTAAAGGCATGCTGTAAAATTAGGCGAAATGATGAAATAGTATAAGCAGAGTTTTAAGGTGACGTAAAAAATTATTCAATATCATATTCATTTATTAATTATCTATTTAGTACATATTCAATTTTCTTGATTTCTTACTTTTTCAAGAATTACTTTCTGTTTTTTTAAATTTTTCACTTACCTTTGCCGTCCAAATTTGAGACCATGCCAAAGGTGAAGACTCATTCCCGTGCGAAAAAGACATTTAAAGTTACCGGTACGGGTAAGATTCGTAGGTACAAAGCGTTTAAAAGCCACCTACTGACTAAAAAATCTAAGACACGCAAACGTCACTTGCGCCAATCAGCTTACGTTCATCCTGCGAACGAAAATCTGGTTAAGCGTATGTTAGGTATGCGTTAAGAGATCAAGTTCCCTGGCCCGAATAGGCACCAGGATTTAAAGTAATTTGAAACCATTAAAAAAGTAGTAGGCTCAAGAGAGCTGCTCAAAAAAAATTATGCCACGTTCAGTAAATGCGGTTGCATCCCGCGCAAGAAGAAAAAGAATTCTGAAGCAAGCAAAAGGCTTCTATGGCAAGCGTAAAAACGTCTATACCGTTGCCAAAAACGTATTAGAGAAAGGTTTAGGCTACAAATATGTAGGTCGTAAAATCAAAAAACGTGATTACCGTTCTCTTTGGATCGTTCGTATTAACGCTGCTTGTCGCGAAGAAGGTATCAGCTACTCTCAATTTATGGGAAAATTAGCAGCTAAAGGAATCAATCTTAACCGTAAGGTTCTTGCTGATTTAGCGATGAATGAGCCAGCTTCTTTCAAAGCACTCGTTGCTCAAGTAAAATAAAATCACAATTATTTTCGGGAATTATTCCCCATAAAAAAACCCACTTTAATCAAAGTGGGTTTTTTAGTTTATTAGCAATCGGATTACATATTTCGTCTATACTGACCACCAACTTCAAAAAGCGCTTTGGTAATTTGCCCAAGTGAACACCATTTTACGGTTTCCATCAATTCAGCAAATATATTTCCATTGTTTATTGCCACTTGTTGCAATCTTGCAAGTGCCTCTGCTCCATTTTCAGCACTTCTTTGCCATAGTTTTTGAACATTCGCAATTTGCTGCTCTTTTTCTTCAGTAGTTGAACGAATCACCTCTGAAGGTACAATGGTTGGCGAACCTTTAGAACTCAAAAATGTATTTACACCGATGATTGGATATTCTCCAGTGTGTTTCAATGTTTCGTAATAAAGACTTTCTTCCTGAATTTTACTGCGTTGGTACATTGTTTCCATTGCACCTAAAACACCACCACGTTCTGTAATTTTATCAAACTCAGCATACACAGCCTCTTCAACCAATTCCGTTAGTTCTTCAATGATGAAAGAACCTTGAAGTGGATTTTCATTATTAGCTAATCCCAATTCTTTATTGATGATTAATTGAATTGCCATTGCTCGGCGAACGCTTTCTTCTGTTGGCGTAGTAATCGCTTCATCATAAGCATTGGTGTGCAAGGAATTACAATTGTCGTATATCGCATACAAGGCTTGAAGCGTTGTTCTGATATCATTGAAATCAATTTCTTGAGCGTGCAAAGAACGTCCCGAAGTTTGAATATGATATTTCAACATTTGACTTCTTTCATTGCCTCCATATTTCAACTTCATGGCTTTTGCCCAAATTCGACGAGCTACACGACCAATCACGCTATATTCTGGGTCAACACCATTTGAAAAGAAAAAAGAAAGGTTTGGTGCAAAGTCGTCAATATGCATGCCGCGACTCAGATAATATTCCACAAAAGTAAATCCATTGGATAAAGTGAAAGCCAACTGTGAAATTGGATTAGCGCCGGCTTCTGCAATATGATAACCTGAAATAGAAACTGAATAAAAATTCCGGACACCTTCATTGATGAAATACTGTTGCACATCGCCCATCACCCGAAGCGAAAATTCAGTAGAAAATATGCAAGTGTTTTGTGCTTGGTCTTCTTTTAAAATATCAGCCTGAACAGTACCTCTTACTTGTTTTAATGTATCACTCTTGATTTTATTATATACATCAATTGGTAAAACTTGGTCGCCTGTTACCCCCAACAACATCAAACCCAATCCGTCATTGCCTTCTGGCAAAACACCAGCTTTTCCACCACCAAAAACTTCAGCATTATAAATTGGTCTTTCGATTCCTTTTTGTTTGAAAATGGCATCAATTTTTGTATTTACCTCGGCTTCTAATCCATTTTGCTTGATGTAGATTTCACATTGTTGGTCAATAGCTGCATTCATGAAAAATGCAGTCAAAGTTGGTGCAGGTCCATTGATGGTCATGGAAACTGAGGTCTTAGGGTCTGCAAGATTGAAACCGCTGTACAATTTCTTTGCATCATCTAATGTTGGAACACTAACACCTGAATTTCCAATTTTACCATATATATCTGGACGATGATCTGGATCTTGTCCATAAAGAGTCACAGAGTCAAAAGCTGTGGATAGTCTTTTTGCAGGCATTCCAAGCGAAACATAGTGAAAACGTTTATTCGTTCTTTCTGGTCCACCTTCACCAGCAAACATTCTTGTTGGGTCTTCGCCCTCTCTTTTGAAAGGATAAATTCCAGATGCGTATGGAAATTCGCCAGGAAAATTTTCACTCAAAGCCCATTTTAAAATTTCGCCCCATGCTTCAAATTTAGGAACTGCCACTTTTGGAACCATTGTATGTGACAAAGATTCTGCATGTGTTTTGATTTTAATTTCTTTATCTCGAACTCGGAAGATGTAAAATTCATCTTGAAAATGACGTTTTTTAATTTCCCAATTTTGCAACAAATGCAAATTCTTCGGATCTAAATTCAATGAAATCTTGATGTAAACTTCTTCTAATTCCTTAATCAATCTATCCTTATCATCAATTTTTGAATCCTGAAGCGTTTCAATTGTTTTTCTTATTCCAAAAAGTTGTTGAGCAACATCCGATTGTTTCAAAACCCATTTATCGTAATTTCTATTGTTCTCTGTAATTTCACTAAGGTAACGAGTGCGATTTGGTGGAATAATATAAATCTTCTCACTCATTTCGTTAGTTATCTCAAAGCTTGATTTTAAAGCATTTGCGCCAGTTTTTTGGACAACTATGTCCATTAATGACTTATACATGGAGTTTGTACCAGGGTCATTAAACTGAGAAGCGATGGTGCCAAAAACTGGCATTTCATCTGGAGATTGTTCAAATAATTTATGATTTCTTTGATATTGTTTTTTCACATCACGTAAAGCATCCATGGCTCCACGTTTGTCAAATTTGTTGATGACCACAATATCAGCAAAATCCAACATGTCAATTTTTTCCAACTGTGTTGCTGCTCCATATTCTGGAGTCATAACGTACATGCTCATATCACTATAATCAGTAATTTGAGTGTCGCTCTGACCAATTCCAGAAGTTTCTAAAATAATAAGATCAAATTGAGCCGCTTTCAATATATTAACAGCATCTAAAATATATTTTGAAACGGCAAGATTGCTTTGACGAGTTGCCATTGAGCGCATGTACACTCGATTGTTACGAATAGCATTCATTCGAATTCTATCTCCAAGCAAAGCACCACCAGTTTTCTTTTTGGAAGGATCAACGGATATGATTCCAATATTTTTGTCTTTGAAATCGATGAGAAAACGGCGAACAATTTCATCTACCAAAGAACTTTTTCCTGCGCCTCCAGTTCCTGTAATACCAAGAACAGGGGTTGTAGAAATAGCCGCTTTTTCAGCAACTTTTTTCAGCATGGCTTGAGTTTCAGGCATTTGCCCAAAATTTTCAGCCGCTGAAATGAGCTTTGCAATTGACTTAGGATCTTTATCTAACAGATGTCCAACTTCTCCATTCAATTGATTGCCAGTTGGATAGTCACTTTTTTGAATCAAGTCATCTATCATACCTTGCAGACCCATTGAGCGTC
>CAZNVQ010000085.1:0-7248 GCA_964576425.1 uncultured Flavipsychrobacter sp.
TCTCGTCAATTTGCAAATTCTTTTGTTGATCATCTAATGATCCAGGTTTGCGGCTATCAAATATAATTCGACGAGTTGGCACATCAGTTACTATCTTGAATTCAGTTCTACGATTAAGTTGACGGTTTTCTGGAGCATCCTTGCCATCAGCTGTTTTATTAGGTTTAATGAAGTCGCTTGCACCATTACCTTTAGCAATCAACCTATTTTCTTCTACTCCGTTTTGAACTAAATAATTTTTAACTGATTCTGCTCTGCGCTCAGATAATTTTTTATTATAATCGCTTGTTCCTTTGCCATCTGCAAAAGAATATACTTCTACACTCAAAGAAGGATTATCTTTCATGAAATTTATAAGCGAATCTAAAGAAGCAACAGACTCAGGTCGAAGATCTGATTTGTCATAGTCGTAATAGATATTGCTCACTCTAAATTTGTTTACAATTTTACTTAAACAAATGGTAACATAGGCAGTATCATCTGGATCAGAACGTTTAACATCTGAAGTGTTAACAGTTGCACGAGTAGTTGAAAATCCTTGTTTATCACCAGTAATTACATAAGTATGTTCACGAGACATATTAAATCCAAAACTTCCATCTGTAGAATTGTAAGTTTTCAAATTCCCTTTGTCATCAACCATTTTAACCACAACATCAGTCATAGGTTCTTT
The DNA here is from genome assembly GCA_964576425.1 of uncultured Flavipsychrobacter sp. Taxonomy (GTDB): domain Bacteria; phylum Bacteroidota; class Bacteroidia; order Chitinophagales; family Chitinophagaceae; genus JAFIGV01. Next base: position 674 of record CAZNVQ010000085.1, read on the forward strand.
AGTTTCACAATCCAATATTTTACCCATAACCATCAATTTAGGCTCGTATTGGATTCTCCAAATATCATCGCAACAAGTAGGATTTTTAAGTGCTATAGAACCAATTCTGTTTGAAACGAGATAAGCATCAGGTTTTCCAACTGGATCGTTAATATAATATAATTCATCAGCACATGTGTTTATTGGGAATCCAAGGTTTTGCAAGTTGGTATATCTTGATGGTCCTCCAACAGCTGAAAAAATATCAAATCCACCCATTGTAACCCAGCCATTTGATGCAAAAAACAGCTTTCCAAGTCTACTGTCATAATAAGGTGTAATCTCATCCATCTCTGTGTTGATCTGTTTACCTGCATTTTGAGGGCGACGGTAAGTTCCATTTCTTGGATCAATTACAGAATACCAAATATCATATCCACCACGGCTTTGAAGTTTTCTATTTGAAGAGAAAAATAGAATTTCTTTCTTACCAACTTTTGCTACACAAGGTTGAGTATTAGAACCATCTTCATTGATACCTTCACCAAGTAATTCAGGAGTTGACCAACCAGCACCTTGGAATTTAGATACATAGATTTTACAAATGACATTCATAGAATCTTCTTCAGCACATTTAGTGAAATAAAATCTATCACCACCTGGGCTAAAAACACCATTCCCAACATGGAAGTTTGGATCATTAAACTGACCGTCTAAAAATCTTAAAGACCATTGGAAAGAATCAGCCATAGCCACATTTTCTTGTTTTCTGGAAACCATAAAACGTGACATGTACTCATCTTTTTTGCGCTTGTTTACTTCTACAACACTATTTTGCTTCATTGTTGCAAACAATAAGGCAGTATCACCTAGTGGATAAGGTGCTAATTCAGTATATGCGCTATTAACATTAGGTCCAGCATTTTGAATGGTTACTGACATTGGATCTTTGATTGACTTCAAAGCCAAGTTAGCACCTTCGATTTCACGCTTAGCCCTCAACTTTAATTTTTTATAAGTCTTTGGGTTACCACTAATAAATTTGTTGAATTGAGCTATAGCACCCTCATATTGACCTTGCATTTTCAACATCATTGCTTCCTTGAATGTAGCTTCAGGATACAGCTTTGGTGCTAAATCAAAAGCCTCATGGAAATAGTGTGATGCTGGTACATAATCACGAGTCATCCAATAGCATTCAGCAAGCTGATAAGTAATGTATGGATTTCTTTCTTGTTCTTGTTTTAATTGTTGGTAGTACTCAATTGCATTGAAATAACTACCAGACTTAAACAAGTCATCAGCCCAACGAAGCTTCTTGTAATAAGGTAATTTCGTAACAGGATCGTTTGCCTTGTTTCTATACTTATTTGTTTGCTGCTGAGCATAAACATCGTATTGTACGGTAACAAGAAACGTTGCAAGTAATAAAAGCAGCCAATTTTTTCTCATGTGCGTGAGCGTTATTAACGGGATAAAAGTAACAATCTGATTGAAAAAAAGAAAGGGCACAAAAAACTTTTTTTGCCCTTTCTATAATTATTTGTATAATATTAGAAACGGGAACATGGATAAATCAACTTACGTGCAAGGTCTAATGGGCTAGGCGCTACATATCTGACAGATAGTTCAAAGCCGCCGTTACCACCAGAAGCTGTTTTTAAAGCTGAAGTGTTATAATCATAACTTGCACCAAAACGGAAACCATTCCATTCAATACCAGTTGTGAACATCATTGCATCATCTGATCGATACCATACTCCAGCAAAAACGCCAGTTGCTACTGTTCGCACATTATCATCACCAATAATTAAATGGAATTCATTTCCCATAATCATTTCAGTAGCTGTCGATTGAGTTTGATAAAGGAAAGCTGGTCTTAAACTAAATTTATCATTCAAATAAGCAATTGCACCGACTTGAGCTGCATATCTCATGCCTAAACCCACTTCGCTATTCTTTTTCTTTTGAAAAGACTCTTGAGGTTGGTTCAAGTTCATACCCGAAACACCAACTGAATAACCAAAGCGATCAGAAACACTATGAGCCCAATTGATACCAGCATTCATAGTAAAATAGTTCACTTTGTTATTTAAGTTCGGCCAATCAGGTGACGTACCTGGTTGCCAATTTCCGTTCATGAATTCATCACCAAAGTATAACTTACTGAGATCTATGCTTTTTTGCGTATATCCACCTTGGAATCCTACACTCAATGATTTATTAGCATCTGAACCTAAAAATTTATGATAGGCAACTGAAAGAAGCCCTGAAAAATTGGACAAATTACCATCTCCAGCTTTGTCGTTATATAATTGGATACCAGCTGCTAAATAGTCATCGACAGACAAATCATACAATATTGGTGCGTCAAAAGAAGCAGCATAGGTAACGAATGGCACAGTGACGCTTCTCCATTGATCTCTATAAATAGCCGAAGCTCTATACTGTCCGCTGAAGTTACCCGTGAATGCCGGATTCATGGTCAATGGTGCGGCATTGAATTGTGTAAAATGGATGTCTTGCGCCTGAACAGTATTGAGGCTAAGTGCCAAAGCAGCAACCAATCCTGCTCGGGTGAGCTTATTTTTCCTTATCATGATATTCAAACCTTAATGCTATTTATCTAATTAATGTTATATTTCCTTGTTTAATAAACCTTTTACCAGTGTTTGTTACCGCTTCCACGGTATAAACATACACTCCTATTGGCTGAGGTTCACCATTTAACTGCCCGTTCCAACCTTTGTCTATATCAGTCGTTTCGAACACTTTTGTTCCCCAACGGTTGAAAATACGGAAATATTTTAAAGTTGCAATACCTCTCCTCACTATTTTTATTTCACCATTCAAATTATTACCTGGTGAGAAGGCATTTGGAACGTCTAAAACAGATTCATTGTTTACTATAATGTCTACTGAATCAATAGCTCTACATCCCCATTCTGTTGCAGCACGAACAAAATATCTTGTGTTAACATCAGGCTGTGCAATAGGATTAGCAATATTTGTAGCACTTAAACCTAAAGGCGGGAACCATTGGAAATATAAACCATTCCCTTTAGGATCCATTTGTACACTTTCACCAGGATACAATTCAATGCCCTCACCTAAATCTAAAACAGCGTCAGGATGAACAGTGATATGTGCTAGCAAAGTGTCTAAGCAACCAAACTGGTCAGTAGTTAATAAAGAATAATTTATTGAAGTAACTGGAAACGCAACTGGACTTTGAACCGTTGAATCCGTTAAATACAAACCCGATGTCCAATCAAATAACACCCCACCTGTTACCCTTAGATGAACTGAATCTCTTGGACAAATTCCAGTATCATTAGGAGATAGTGTTGCAAAATTCCCTTTGTGAACGGTAATATCTAAATCATCAAATCCAACACAGCCAGCTGGAGTAGTGACTGTTAGAGTTAGTGGCATTACATTGGCTTGACCACTAAACACGATGTTTGGCTTTGTTGGAAAATCAATGCCACCTGCTGGGGTCCAACTATATGAATAAAATGGATAATTCGGAGAAACAATTCCTTGTATATGTATTGTATCCCATTGGCATTTTTCTCTATCTGGACCAACCCAAACTTGAGGATTCGGTTGTACATCTATATTAATTGTCTTAACAATGTTAGGACAACTAGGAAAACTTGCTGTCAATGTATACTTCTGAGTAGTATCAGGCGAAATAATTGGGTTTATAATAGCAGTATCTGAAACACCCAAACTTGGAGTCCATGTATAAGTGAACTCTGGATCACCTAGTGCGTTAATTTGAACAACATTTCCTTTGCAAATTGCTGTGTCATGATTGTATAAAAATATATCGTTTGGTAAAATATGTACGAACACAGTATCATATCCTTTACAACCAGCTCCAACACCAGGGTCTGCCTCTAAAACATAGGTTATGTCAGCAGTAGGCGTTGCAATAGGATTGGCAATTGTTGTGCTTGATAAATTTGTACCAGGCGACCATGTATATATATAACTTTGAGTTGTAGGAGTTACAGTAGCATTGAATTGAATTGGTACACCTAAACATGTAGTTACATCAGGACCAAGATTAACATCGGGTTCTTCTTTAATGGTAACAGTAATATGATCATGTGCAGGTGGGCAACCTGAATTCGGAATTGTTGCCGCAACAGTATAAGTGGTTGTTTGTTGAGGTGTTACAGTCGGTGTTGCGGACAAAGGACTATCTATCCAAATAGCTGGTGTCCAAGAATAAGCCAATAAAGTGTCACCCTGAGCCACTAAATCAACGCTAGTGTATTTACAAACAGCTGTATCAGGCGTAATTATGTTTACATAAATTGAATCATAAATAAATAAAACTGCACTATCAATTATTACAGGAGTGCTGCATGTGTAGGGAGAAAAAATTCTCAATTTAACTGAAACTGGACCAGTAGGAGGGTTAGCTGGCAAGCCAAAAATATTCAACATTGTTGAGGTTTGACCCGCTGGAATAACCACACTATCGGAAATTGTGGAATAATCAACACCGTTTACAGCAGTTCCAGCAATTTGGTAATGAATTGTCAAAGGATTGTTTGTTGCAACAGGTCTGTTGAAAACAAAATGTCCAGGTAAACATCCACGAACACAATATGGAACTGGTGCTGTTAATCCTCCACCACCTTGAGGCGTTACGGAAACTGCATTTGAAGTCAGACTTCCCGCTTTCAAAAATACACCTGAATCAAGAATACCATCTGATGCATCTGCTATAGCTAATTTTAAGTGGTATGTTGAGCAAGGAGTGACTGCTGCGATGGCAGTGAATATAGTTGTAAAGCCTCTGTAGGTTATTGTTGCACCAGCTGCATTGTTCACATAATATTGAGAAAAAGGCGATCCTGGTCCCATTCCAGTACACAATGGTCCTGGGTTGGTTGGAACTCCTGTTGTGCTATTAACAGTAATTGGAATTGTTGTTCCGGGGATTTTAGCGATATTAACATTACCTGTAATCCCTGGTCCAGAAATGAAAAAACCGAATACATCATTAAAACTACTGCAAGAGAAACTCTGATATTCAGTCGATGCAAATATGTAATCAAATTTAACTGTATCACCTGCAGGTAAAAAGTCAAATTCTAATTTACAAGCATCGAAAGTTGTGATATTTGATAGAACCGTATTTAAATCAGCATCACCTGGTGCACCATTTGCAGCACTTGGTCCAGCACCAGTGTTTGGACCATTAATACCTTGTGTTGCACCAACTGTAGCTGCTTGACCACTTGTCAAAACAATTCCACTGTCAAGACCTAAATTGCTAGTAACAACAGTGAAAATTCCATTCGCATTTGTAGGACAAACTAGTGTAGCATTAAACACTTGAACACCGTTACCAACAAGCTTCATAGCCAAAGCATTAGCCGTTTGGTTTGCAACAACATTAACCTGAGCTCTACTTTGTTTCACAAGTGTAAAACAGAATAAAAACAATAAAATAAATACTGGGATTTTGGTATTATTAAATCTTTTCATGGTACCCAAATTTTCGAATTGTTTGTAAAGACATCCATTTCACAAAGATAGTTTGCTACCACACTCATGTATTTACAAGTTCCAAAGTTAATTTTTTACTTTTATAATGCAAACATTGACTAATATATCATTTTTAAAAATTGAATTGCGGTTCATATAAATATATAAATTTAATTGTTAAGCATAAACATTAGCTTTAAAAGCCAATCACATATGTTTTTTTCATTACCATTTTAACTGAAGACTTCATTAATATTGCACTATACTGAATGCTACATGGCTACTTCTAGCAAAAAAAATAAATCAAAAATCAACGAATCCAATACAAATCAAAATTGGAACAACAACAATGACATTAAGAAAAAATCACGCTTGAGCTTTGGAATTTTCTTTGTTTTCGCCGGAGTTTTCATATGTTTTTCTCTTGTCTCTTACTGTTTCACTTGGGATATCGATCAAGATAAAATTCTTGTCCCAGGAGGATTAAACCATTTTTTATGGCAAAGTCATGAACCTGTTGCCAATTGGGGAGGTCGACTTGGTGCAGCAGTTGCGCATATTTTCATGTTCAAAGGAATGGGAATAGCTTCATTTTTTATTGGAATTTTGCCAATTACCGCCGGTATAAATCTCCTCAATAAATCAAAATATTTTCCATTAATTAAATATTTCAGGTGGTTTTCCATGCTAACCCTGATTGGTGCCCCAATAATTACCTACTTAAATCCAAATTCTGGGTTTCCATTTGGGGGAGCTTGGGGGAATGAAGCCGTTACTTATTTAAACGGACTTATTGGAAAAGTAGGCACTGGAATGCTTTTAATAAGCATTTGCTGTTTTGTTTTGTTTGTGATCATTGCTTTAGATATAAAACCTTTATTAAGTAAAGCCAAAAATGCAGCTATTCAACACTTGGATGAAATTAAATCTAATGACCTTGAGGAAACAGCACAAGATGAAAATTCTAAAATAAACAATGAACCAGAATCAAAAATTGATCAACCTACAATCGAAAATGCAACTGATATATTAGCACAATACAAAACACAAAGCCCAAACGAAGACTCAAAAAAAAACACTAATTC
>CAZNVQ010000085.1:7348-11187 GCA_964576425.1 uncultured Flavipsychrobacter sp.
TGAGCTTCGAAGTTTTTCAACAAGATAGTGAGCCGAAAGCAATTGTTGATGACCATATTTCTGTTGCTGACACTAATGAACCCTATGACCCAGAACAAGATTTATCAAACTATAAATTTCCAACACTTGATTTGATTGAAGAGCGTTCAGAGTCAATGGTTTTGGATAAAGAAGAGCTTGAGAAAAACAAGAATCAAATTATTCAAACACTCAAAAGTTTTGGGATTGAAATTCAAAGAATTAGCGCAACCGTTGGTCCAACCGTAACCTTATATGAAATAGTGCCAGCAGAAGGTGTAAGGATTTCTAAAATCAGAAACCTAGAAGATGATATTGCGCTAAACCTTGCTGCACTTGGCATTCGTATCATCGCACCAATTCCGGGGAAAGGCACAATAGGCATTGAAGTACCTAATGCTAATAAACAAATAGTTGGCATGAAAGCGCTTTTAAGTAGCGAAAAATTTGTCAACAGTAAAATGAGTTTACCTATTGCTTTGGGTAAAAAAATTGATAATGAAAACTACATTGTTGACTTAGCTACAATGCCACACCTATTGATGGCAGGGGCAACTGGACAAGGAAAATCTGTAGGTATCAATGCTATACTTGTTTCGTTATTGTACAAAAAACATCCTTCACAATTGAAGTTTGTAATGATTGATCCTAAAAAAGTTGAGCTTTCGATATACAGAGTGATTGAGAAGCATTTTCTTGCTAAACTTCCAAATGAAGATGAAGCTATCATAACTGACACTAAGAAAGTTATTTACACACTCAATGCATTATGCATTGAAATGGATAATCGTTATGAATTGCTCAAAGAAGCAGGTGCAAGAAACATCAAAGAATACAATGATAAATTTGTTGCAAGAAGATTAAACCCACTCAGAGGTCATAAATTCTTGCCCTTCATTGTTTTAGTTATAGATGAATTTGCAGATCTTATCATGACTGCTGGCAAAGAGGTAGAAATGCCAATAGCTAGACTAGCTCAATTGGCGAGAGCCGTTGGTATTCACTTGATTATTGCCACTCAAAGACCTTCAGTAAATGTGATCACTGGAACTATTAAAGCGAATTTCCCAGGAAGAATTGCTTTTAAAGTTTCTGCAAAAGTAGATTCTAGAACCATACTTGACACCGGCGGTGCTGAACAATTGATTGGTCGTGGTGATATGCTTGTTTCTCATGGTAGTGAATTACTGCGAGTTCAATGTGCATTTGTGGATACACCAGAAGTTGAAAAAGTGGTGAATTTTATTGGCAACCAAATGGGCTACCCTACTGCATTTGAACTTCCGGAATATGAAGGTGATGATGAGGATGGAGCCAGCAAGATTGTGGATTTAACAAACCGAGACAAACTTTTTGAAGATTGTGCCAAAGTAGTTGTTCAAACACAGTCAGGCTCAACTTCTATGCTACAAAGAAGATTCAATCTAGGATACAACAGAGCAGGAAGAATTATGGACCAACTTGAAAGCGCAGGCATAGTTGGACCAGCGTCTGGTAGCAAACCACGTGATGTTTTATTTCACACTGAAGCAGAATTAGATCAACTATTAAGTCAACTTCGATAATTTTGGCAAGTTTTTTGAAGAAAACAATTTCACACAAGAAAAACACATAATGAAAAAACTATTTGCTATTCTATTTACAATTTGCACCCTATCCGCTTCTGCCCAAACTGATGTAAAGGCAAAATCAATCCTTGAGGCTATTACTAAAAAATTAAACAGCTTAAAATCTGCAAAAGCAAATTTTGCACTTCATCTTACAAGTGCAAATGGCAAAACCAAACAAACCAAAAAAGGAACCTTTCAAATGAAGGGAACTAAGTACAGAATTTCACTTGCTGATCAAGAAATAATTTGTGACAATAAAACTGTTTGGACCTACATGAAATCTGCTAATGAAGTTCAAGTAAACAACTTCAATCCCGACGAACAAACAATTTCTCCGGCAAAATTATTCACCAATTTTTATGACAAAGAATACAAATCCAAATACATGGGCATAAAAACAATGTCTGGTAAAAAATGTGACTTAATTGAATTGATTCCTACCAACAAATCAAAACAATTTTCAAAAGTTGAATTGGCTGTAGACCAATCTAGTACAATAGTTGGTGGAAATATTTATGAAAAAAATGGCAATCATTATACTTATGAAGTCAGTGGTTTCACTCCTAATGCAACAATCAATGAAGCAACTTTCAGCTTTGATGTTAAGAAATACCATGGAGTCGAAGTTATAGATTTAAGATAACTGATTTGTTGAATAATAAAAAAACGCTGGTCAATTGTGCCAGCGTTTTTTATTGACTAATTGATGCCTTCAGTTTGACATTCTTTTGCAATCTTTTTTACTAATCCTTGCAAAACAGAGCCTGGTCCAACTTCAGTAAATTTCCCTGCTCCATTACTCACCATTTTTTGAACAGTTTGGGTCCATCTAACTGGTGACGTTAATTGATTAATCAGATTTTGCTTAATCATTGCTGGATCAATATATGGATGAGCATCCACATTTTGATATATCGGGCAAGTAGGATTATTAAAATGCGTATTGATTATAGCTTCTTGCAATTCTTCTCTTGCAGGTTGCATTAATGGAGAGTGAAAAGCACCACCAACTTGCAACACAAGCGCTCGTTTTGCACCAGCTGCTTTTAACTTTTCACAAGCCATATTTATTCCATTTAGACTTCCACTGATGACCAATTGACCTGGACTATTGTAATTTGCTGGCACCACTATTTCATCTGAAATTTCAGCCAAAACTTGTTCTATAATAGCATCTTCTAAACCAAGCACAGCAGCCATTGTAGAAGGATTCATCTCACAAGCTTTTTGCATGGCTTCAGCTCTTTTAGCCACTAAACGTAAACCATCTTCAAAACGTAAGACCTTATTGGCAACTAAAGCACTAAATTCTCCCAATGAGTGACCTGCAACCATATCTGGTCTTAATTCTGGTGTCGTTTCAAATAAAATAACAGAATGAAGAAATACAGCGGGTTGCGTCACTTTAGTTTGCTTCAAGTCTTCATCACTTCCTTCTAACATAATGTCTGTAATTCGGAATCCTAAAATCTCATTGGCTTGCTCAAAATATTCTTTGGCCAATGAATTTTGTTCGTACAACGATTTTCCCATGCCTGAAAACTGAGCACCTTGTCCAGGAAATATAAATGCATGCTTCATATCTAAAATTATTAATTCAATTGCGAAAGTAACGCCATTTAGTTCAACGAGCAAAATAAGTGAAACGCAAGATATTGCAGCTTTAAATGATTTAGACCAAAAGAGTATTTTTGTAAAATGAATTGGATAAATATAGAAACCGAAGAACAAATTGAAGAAATCAAATCAAAAAGTTGGGAACAACCCATTGTAATTTTTAAGCATAGCACACGTTGTTCAATATCCAACATGGCTAAAAACCGTCTGGAGCGCGAAACCTCACCTGAAAACATTTTGTTTTACTACCTTGATTTATTGAAACATAGAAATATATCAAATTTAATTTCTTCTGTTTTTTCTGTTCATCATGAAAGTCCACAAATTATTCTTGTGAAAAATGGCGAATGTGTTTACGATGAAAGTCATAACGGAATCAACATGGATGAAATCATAGAGCAAACAGCAAAATTTTATCATCAATAAATTATCACTAATTAATTTACTATTTCAGTCATTACAGCCAAATTGAACAATTTAAAATATATAATGAATACATTAACCAATTACACACTTTTTTAGACACTACCAAAGTTTCGGTTACATCGTTTATCATTTCCGATATATCGGTTGTCGTGTCCGATGCATCGGTCA
>CAZNVQ010000086.1:0-9770 GCA_964576425.1 uncultured Flavipsychrobacter sp.
AAAATCTTATTGTTGAGTTGCTGTAAACACTACATCAGTAGCATAGGTTCCAGCAGGGTAAGCGAAACCAGGAGTTGCTTTATACTTCACAGCGAAAGTTTGGTTACCACCGTTTGATGCATTCGTGATTAAGTTAGCAGCAGTTGCAGATAAGCTATTGTATGCAGATGCAGAGAAACCAGAACCAATTGAACCACCTGTGTTGTTTGCAGAAACCAAAACTCCTAATACAGATGCAGGCATAGTTGAAGAAGTAGTTACACCGTTGTTCGTAACTGAAAAGTTTGCAGTTGAAGTTTTAACGGTAACGCTAAAGTTCTTATTAGAACGAACTTTAATCTCTTGTGCAGCACTTTCAACACCGTTAGCATAATCATTAACTGTTGTAAAAGGAAGCGTTACTGTAGCACCAGTTGCAGAACCGTTACCAGTGAAAGTGATTTCCAATGCATTTGACAATGCCAATTGAACAGTTTGAGAAGCTGTGCTTGACGCGTTAGACTGAGCGAAAGAAGCAGTAGAGAAACCTACAAGAGCAGCGATGGCGATGATAATTTTTTTCATGTTTTTTGTGTTTTTGTTTGTTGTTTAAATTGTTTGTTTGATTTGTTGTTTTTATTTGATGATACAAAGATGCGGCGTGTTTTCACGCTTGCAAACAAAACACAAGGGCTTAACAGCCGATTTGTAAGCCCGTAACAAAGCGTTAAGAAATGGATATTTTTACTTGGGTTCTTTAGCTAAAGGGTAAGTAGCTTGTAGCATGCCTTCCAAAAACCAAATCACATCTTTCATTCCCTGCATTTTTTCTGCAAGCAACATAAAGTTTTTACCCACTTGCTTAAGTCGGGCATTGTTGGTTTGGGTTTGAATGTAGCTAAGAATGCCATTGAATACTGCCGATTCAAAATAAGGCGATTCAGGATTGCTGATAAAATAGAGACGGACTTGGTTATTCTTTAAAATGAGTTTTTCGAAACCCAAATCTTTTGCCAACCAACGGCATTGAAGGGTTTTGAATAATTCCTCAACCTGACTCGGAATTGGTCCAAATCGATCTTGCAACGATGCAGCAAATTGATTGAGCTCCTCTTCTGTTTCTAGGTCGTCTAGTTGGGTGTAGAGCGATAGCCTTTCGCCGATGTTGGACACATAACTATCGGGAATTAATATTTCTAAGTCAGTGTCAATGGTACAATCGGCAACAAAATCTTTTTTACGCTCTAGTTCTTCTTTGAAAATGTCTTTGAAATCGGTGTTTTTTAATTCTCTGATGGCGTCAGCTAGAATTTTCTGATACATCTCAAAGCCAATGTCGGCAATGAACCCACTTTGTTCGCCACCTAATAGATTGCCCGCACCTCTGATATCCAAATCGCGCATGGCAATCTGAAAACCACTACCAAGATCATTGAATTGCTCCAAGGTTTGCAAGCGCTTTCTACTGTCATTGGGCAAAGTGCTCATGGACGGAGCTAACAAATAACAAAAGGCTTTTTTGTTGCTTCTGCCCACACGTCCTCTTAATTGATGAAGGTCGCTGAGTCCAAATTGGTGAGCATTGTTGATGATGATGGTATTAGCGTTTGGAATGTCCACACCACTTTCAACAATGTTGGTGCAACAAAGCACATCATATTTATGTTCTATAAAATTGAATAAAGCTTCTTCCAATTTATGACCTTCCAACTGACCATGCGCCATGCCAATTTCCAAGTCTGGACAAAGATTGCGCAACAAGGTTACCATTTCGGGCAAACTCTGAACACGGTTGTGAATGAAATAAACCTGACCACCACGTTCCACTTCATAATAAATAGCATCTCTAATCGTGAATTCATTGAACACCAACACCTCTGTTTGAACCGGTTGTCTGTTCGGTGGAGGTGTGTTCATGATACTCAAATCACGAGCATTCATCAATGAAAATTGTAAGGTTCTAGGAATCGGTGTGGCAGTTAAAGTGAGGGTGTCCACATTAGCACGCAATTCCCGTAACTTCTCTTTAGCTGCAACACCAAATTTTTGTTCTTCATCAATGATGAGTAAACCAATATCTTTGAATTTGACATCCTTCCCAAGAATTCCATGTGTTCCAATTAAGATATCAATTTTTCCCTCTTCAAGTTTCTTAAAAGTTTCTTTTTTCTCCTTAGCAGATTTGAATCTATTGATGTAATCTACCGTGCAAGGAAAATCTTTCAACCTTTCCTTGAAAGTTTGATAGTGTTGGTAAGCCAAAATAGTTGTGGGTACCAATACTGCTACTTGTTTACTATCGCCTACAGCCTTAAAAGCAGCTCGAACAGCCACTTCTGTTTTACCACAGCCCACGTCGCCACAAACCAATCTGTCCATGGGTGAGGGTTGTTCCATGTCACGCTTCAAATCTGCTGTTGCTTTGCTTTGGTCGGGCGTATCTTCATAAAAGAAGGAAGCTTCAAGCTCGGTTTGAAGATAGCTATCAGGCGAAAAAGCAAAGCCTTGAGAAGCCTTTCTTTTGGCGTATAGTTTTATCAAGTCGGTGGCAATATCCTTGACTTGTTTTCTGGTCTTATTTTTCAGCTTTTCCCAAGCATCACTACCCAATTTATTGACCTTAGGTGCTGTTCCTTCTTTACCTGTGAATTTACTGATTTTGTGCAGCGAGTTGATGTTTACATAAAGAACATCGTTGTCGCGATAGATAATGCGAACGGCTTCCTGCACATTGCCATTAACATCAATTTTCTGCAAGCCACTATAAACACCAACCCCATGGTCGATATGGGTCACATAATCTCCGGGTTGCAATTCTTTTAACGCACGAATAGTGAGCGCTTTCCCTCTTGTATAAGCTTGCTTTACTTTATATTTATGATAACGTTGAAAAATCTGATGGTCAGTGTAACACAGGATTTTTTTCTCATGATCCACAAAACCTTTACTGATAGAAATCGGTATTGGTGTGAATTGAATAGGTGCATTGAGGTCTTCGAAAATGCTTCTCAATCGCTCCAATTGTTTGGGGTTTTCAGCAAAGATGAACGGGTTGTATTGAGCTGCACCTTGTTTCATCAAATTGTCGATGAGCAAGCCAAATTGTCTATTGAAAACAGGTTGTTCTTCTGTTGCAAATAAAAGGGTATGATTAATTTCTTTTCCAGTTATTTTTTCTAAGGAATGATTGTACCATTCAATTAGATCTCGTTGAATTAACTTTGATTTCCACTCTTCAATTTCTTCAAAATCTGCTCTAGTCAATGCTTTCAACCATTGTTCTTCGTGATCTATAGCAACTGTGCCAACTTCGATTTTCTCAGGTAAATCATGTTCGAATTTTCCAAGACGACCAAGAACGAAGTCAAAGTCTTTAGCCCAGATTACCGTATTTTCAGGAAGATAATCGAGTAAGGAAATCTTTTCATCCGACTCAAATTTGGTTTCAATATTCGGTAAGATGGATACCTGCAACAACTTCCGTTCCGACAATTGTGTTTCAGGATTGAAAATGCGAATGCTGTCCACCTCGTCTCCAAACAATTCAATACGATATGGATGTTCGTTGCCAAAAGAATAAATATCAAGAATGCCACCTCTCATGGCAAATTGACCAGGCTCATAAACAAAATCTTCTCGCTTAAAACCCAATCCCACAAACTGTTCCATCAGCGCATCAACAGCCAAAGTTTCCCCTACACGAATGCCAATCATATTGCCTGAAAGTGTTTTGGGATTCACCACTTTTTCAAACAAAGCTTCAGGGTAGGTGACCAAAACCTTTTTGTGCACTTTGTGGCTGCTAAACTTGGTCAGGGCTTCAGTTCGCAACATCACATGGCTGCTATTCAATTCATTAAAAGACCCTGTTTTTTTGAAGGAATCAGGATAATAACAAATATCTAAAGCCTTTGTAAGATGTTCGAGGTCGTTGTGAAAGTAAGCTGCTTCTTCTTTGTCATTCAAAATAAACATATGATTGACATCAGAAAGTTGCCAAATAGCAGTGGCTACAAAGCTCATAGCTGCACCTCTAAGGTTGTCCATGTAAACCGTTGTAGGTTGTTGGGGCAAAGAAAGGTCAACCGCTAAATTTTTTAAGCGGATATCATTCTGATATAATCCTAACAACACCTGTAGATTCACAAGGGCGCAAATTTATTGCAAATTGGCGGAATATTGGAAGAGGATTTATTTTGTTGTTCAAGCAGCAAGAACTATTTTGTTGATTGAAATCTCATAAGTTATGTCAAGATTGCTTTTAATAATTGCATTGTTTTCAATATTTCTGGGTTCTTGTAAAGCTACTTGGGACGAAGAAGCTCAAACTTTGTTTCATCAAGGATGTATGGAAGCGGCGAAAGAACAACATATGTCAGAAAAAGCTGCACAGTCCATGTGTGATTGTCGTTTGGGAAAAGTAATGGCTAAATATCCTGATTTTGCTGATGCATTAGAACATGCCAATGAAATGGCTAATGATGCTGAATTGAAAGCATGTAAGTAAATTACCACTTCTTGCCTCTATTTTCTTGCCTATAGTTTGACAGCGCTGCACGTTTCGTATTTTTGCCCCCGAATCAAGAAAATATGGAATATACCTTTAATGCAATTGAGCAAAAGTGGAAGGAGTATTGGCGCAACAACAAAACATATCATGTTTCTAATGATAGTACTAAACCTAAGTGTTATGTGCTCGATATGTTTCCTTACCCAAGTGGTGCAGGGCTGCATGTTGGACATCCATTAGGGTATATCGCCTCTGATATTTATGCTCGTTACAAGCGTTTGTGTGGCTTCAATGTGTTGCACCCAATGGGTTATGACGCTTTTGGTTTGCCTGCAGAGCAATATGCAATTGAAACAGGGCAACACCCCATCAACACCACTGAAAAAAACATTGCTCGCTACAGAGAACAATTAGACAATATCGGTTTTTGTTATGATTGGGATCGTGAAGTGCGTACCTCAGACCCTAAGTATTATAAGTGGACACAATGGATTTTCTTGCAATTGTTCCATAGTTGGTACGACCGTCACGCACAAAAGGCTAAGTCTATTTCGAAACTAATCAAGATTTTTGAACAAGAAGGTAATATCAATCAGGTTTGTCCTGGCGATGATTCTTTGAAATTCAATGCAACTCAATGGCAGGCTTTTTCAGCAAAGGAAAAACGTCAGGCATTGATGCACTATAGATTGGCTTATCTTGATTATGCCAATGTGTGGTGGTGCGAGCAATTGGGTACCGTTTTGGCAAACGATGAAGTGGTGAACGGAGTTTCAGAACGTGGTGGTTTTCCAGTTGAAAAAAGAAAAATGCGTCAATGGTTTTTGCGTATCACCGAATATGCAGAACGTTTGTTGCAGAGCCTTGATGATTTGGAATGGACAGAGGCCATGAAGGAAATGCAGCGCAATTGGATTGGTAAAAGCATGGGTGCTGAAATAGATTTTTCTATCAAGAATGCAACACAACAAATCAAAGTGTTCACCACAAGACCAGATACCATTTTTGGTGTTGATTTCATGGTCTTGGCTCCCGAACATGATTTGGTGGAAGACTTGACCACAACCGAACAAAAAGAAGCTATTGAACAGTATAAAAAATATGTTCAAAGTCGTTCTGACCGCGAGCGCATGGCAGAGGTGAAACAAGTGAGCGGTTGCTTCACTGGTTCTTATGTCATTCATCCTTTCACCGGAAAAGAAATTCCTGTTTGGATTGCCGAATATGTATTAGTTGGCTATGGCACCGGAGCCATCATGGCTGTGCCAAGTGGTGATAGCAGAGACCATGCTTTTGCTACGCATTTTCAAATTCCTATCACCAATATTTTTGGTGCACAATACAATGGAGAGGCTGCATATGAAAGCAAAGAAACAACATTAGAGAACAGTGATTTTGTTACCGGTCTTTCAGTGAAAGATGCAGCAATAAAGGTTATAGAACAGTTGACAGCAAAGGGTTTGGGTAAACCTAAAATAAATTACAAATTGCGCGATGCCGGCTTTAGTCGTCAACGCTATTGGGGTGAGCCATTTCCTATCATCTATCAAAATGATATTACCTATGCGATTGAAGAATTGGATGAGCAATCTACATTACCTATAGAATTGCCTATGATGGAAGCTTTCAAACCGTCCACATCAGGTGAGGGACCTTTGGCTTTACAAACCGATTGGTTACAAACACCTAATGGCATACGGGAAACCAATACCATGCCCGGTTATGCTGGCAGTAGTTGGTATTTTCTTCGTTTCATGGACCCGCACAACGACACAGAATTTGCCAACCGAAAAGTAACCGATTATTGGAATCAAGTGGATGTGTATATCGGCGGAACGGAACATGCTGTTGGTCATTTATTATACAGTCGTTTTTGGACTAAATTATTATTCGATCTTGGACATCTTGGCTTCGAAGAGCCTTTTAAGAAGTTGATTAATCAAGGGATGATTCAGGGAAGTTCGAGATTTGTTTATAGGGTAAACGGCACCCTACAATTTGTTTCCTCAGGATTGAAATCGCAATATAAAGTAGATGAACTTCATGTTGATGTCAACCTCGTTGATGGAACGGTTTTAGATACAGAAGCTTTCAAGCAATGGCGTCCTGAATATGCTCAAGCTGAGTTTATCTTAGAGGACGGAAAATATATTTGTGGAAGTGGCATTGAAAAAATGTCCAAGTCCAAATACAATGTGGTTAACCCTGATGATATTGTAGCGCAATATGGTGCCGACACATTTCGGATGTATGAAATGTTCCTAGGTCCAATTGATGTCAGCAAACCTTGGGATACCAAAGGCATTGAAGGCGTTCATCGTTTCTTGAAAAAACTGTGGCGTTTATATTTCGATGAGCAAAAAGGATTTATCGTTACTGATGAAAAAGCAACGGATACTGAGTTGCGCGTGTTGCACAAAACCATAAAGAAAATTAAAGAAGATATAGAGCGTTTCACGTTGAATACTTCTGTTAGTCAATTCATGATTTGCACTAATGAATTGTCTACTTTGAATTGCCACAAGCGCGAGATTCTTGAACCTTTGTCCATCATTATTGCCCCTTTTGCGCCACACCTTGCAGAAGAATTATATCATGCTTTTGGCAATACGAGCTCTGTTCTTGATGCTAGCTTTCCTGAATTTGAGGAACGCTTTGTTGTAGATAGCACTAAGCTTTATCCTGTTGCTGTAAATGGCAAAACAAGATTGGAAATGGAATTTCCACTCGATGCCGACCAAGCCACGGTGGAAAAAGCTGTTTTTGCCAACGAAACCATGCAGAAATATTTAGAAGGTAAAACACCTAAAAAAATCATCTTCGTCAAAGGAAAGATGATAAATATTGTTATATAATAGTTGGTTTTTTAAAAAATAGAAACGGTCGTGGGCAACTGCGATCGTTTTTCCTTTTCAACGAGCCTTACAAACGAATGGGAAGCCCTACCTTTGCGCCAAATTTATATACTGATGGCTAAGCGTCAAAAACTCGTGATTTTTTTGGTGACCTTCTTCATTTTATTGAGCGCAGTCTTTATGACCTATTTTTACAATCTGTCGCAAGAAAAACCAAGAACACTCAAAATTTTGGGCGAACAAGGACACAAGGTTCGTGCCTTTTCATTCATCAATCAAGATGGCAAAACCATTACCAATGAAGATGTAAAAGGTAAAATATATGTAGTAGAATATTTTTTCACTACTTGTAAAAGCATTTGCCCTAAGATGAATGAGAATATGGATATTATTTACAATGCTTTTAGGGGTTATAAAGATGTGATGATTTTATCTCATACAGTTGATCCAGAACAAGATACAGTTGGCGCTCTTAAGGAATACAGTCTTCGCTACGATGCGGACCCTAGTCAATGGCTGTTCCTAACGGGAGACAAAAAAGAACTATATGACATGGCGCGCTATAGTTATCTAGTTACTGCGGTGGAAGACACAGCGACAACCAATATTGAAGATGATTTCATTCACACTGACCGTTTTGTGTTGGTGGATAGGAACGGACACATTCGTGGACAATACGAAGGAACGGACATCAATGCGATGACCACCTTAAAAAATGATATTAGAACTTTATTGAAAGAAAAATAAATAGATTGCCTTGGCGAACCGACAGATTCATGACCCTTCACCGGTTTCGGTTTCCTATATTTGTCCTCCTTCAATTTATAGTGTATAAATGTTTAGTATATATTTAAAAGAAATTAATTCTTTTTTCAGTTCCATTGTTGGCTATGTGGCAGTACTCATCTTCTTGATAGCCTGCGGTTTATTTCTTTGGATTATTCCCGACACGAGCATGTTGGATTATGGTTATGCTTCGCTCGATCGTTTTTTCGACATGGCACCTTGGTTTCTGATGCTTTTGATTCCAGCCATCACGATGCGCTCGTTTGCTGATGAGTTTAAGGGCGGAACAATAGAGTGGTTGTCCACCAAACCGTTGACCGATGTGGCTATCATTTTAGGGAAATATTATGCTGCACTAACTCTCGTTGCTTTTGCCTTATTACCAACATTGATTTATGTACTCACCATCAGTAGTCTTTCTGCTATTCCTGATAATTTAGATACAGGAAGCATTGTTGGTTCCTATATTGGACTGTTATTTTTAGCAGCAACTTTCACCGCTGTTGGCATTTTTTGTTCTTCTATTACAAGTAATCAAGTGGTGGCTTTTTTGGTGGCTTTGTTTGCTTGTTATTTATTTCATAGTGGCTTCGAAGCATTAAGTAAAATTCCATCTTTCACTGGCGGAATTGATTATTATTTAAGCATGATTGGTATGTCATTTCACTACAATTCTATCAGTAGAGGTGTTGTGGATACAAGAGATGTTATTTATTTCATTTCAGTAGTGGTTTTATTCATTGCCCTTACAAGAATTTCATTACAAAGACGCACTTGGGATACCGCAAAGCAAGACTAATATTTATGACAAACAAAAGAACACAACAGAAAAAACAAGCAGTTGTTCAACTCCTCTTGTTAGCCGGTGTATTGGTTGCCATCAATATGCTTGCCGCTCGCTTCCACAAAGGATTTGACCTTACTAAAGAAAAGCGCTTCACACTCTCACATGCCACTCAAAATATGCTTCAACAGCTAGAAGATGTTGTAGTGGTGGATGTCTATTTGAAAGGTAAATTTCCTGCAGGTTTTCAACGCTTGAGCGAAGCAACAAGAGAACGCTTACAATCGTTTAAAGAGTATGGAGGTTCGCAAGTGATTTACAGATTCACTGATCCTTTTGAAGGTGTGAGTGAAGAAGACAAAGCCGCTGTTTCTAAGAAACTATATGATAAGGGTGTTGAACCATTAAGCCTTAATGTAAAAGGAGAAAGAAACAGTTCTGAACAAATTATTTATCCTTATGCTTTAGTGCAATACAAAGGTAAACACCAAGCAGTGCGTTTGTTGGAAAACCATTTGGGAATGAGTCCACTTGAGGTATTGAACTATTCCGAATCTTTATTGGAATACAAATTGGCAAGCGCTATTCATAAATTAGAATTTTCTCAAAAACCAAGATTGGCATACATCATGGGACATGGGGAACAGTTGGGTGCTCATACCTATGATTTACTGACTACGTTGAAACAATATTATGTTGTTGACACTTTGGATTTGCCTGCCGAATACCATATTAATGATGCTATTTATCAAGCGGCAATCATCAATAAACCTACTTTGCCATTCAGTGAAAAGGATAAATTTAAAATAGATCAGTTTGTCATGAGAGGCGGAAAATTGTTGTGGGCAATTGATGC
>CAZNVQ010000086.1:9870-11046 GCA_964576425.1 uncultured Flavipsychrobacter sp.
CATCCAATAGTTCATAATATGGATGCGATTATTGGAAAGTTTGTGAGCAGTATTGATACGATTGACAACCGCACTACCAAGAAAACTATTTTACTGCAATCATCAACTTACAGCAGAGCTGCCTCTTCTCCGGTTCGGGTGAGCTTGAGTATGCTTCGCTATAATCCCGATACGAGGTTATACAACAAATCCAATAAAGCCGCAGCCGTTTTGGTGGAAGGTCAGTTCTTCTCCTTATATCAGAATCGTATTCCTATGGATTTCTTGCAGTTGTTGAACGACTCTTTGAAGTATCCATTCAAAGGTAGAAGTGATAGCGCAGGAAAAATGATTGTGATTGCTGATGGCGACATCATGCTCAACAACTACACTCAAGCAAGAGGCATGGAAGAAATGGGCTATTGGGATTATACCCATTCTTTGTTTGCTAACAAGAATTTCATCCTCAATTGTTTAGAATATTTAACTGACCCCAAAAGCTTATTAGAAGCTCGTTCTAAAGACTTGAAACTTCGTTTGTTGGATCAAAAACGAGCAAAAGATGAAGCATTGAAATGGCAATTTGTGAATATTGGAATACCAATTTTACTAGTTTTGATTTTTGCCTCTGCTTATTTGTTCTTTAGAAAACGACGCTACGAAGGCGCGGCTTAATTCAACGCTTAATTTGATGCACCTATGAAAAAAACCTTGCTTTATTTGTTTCTTTTAGTTGCGCTTGGCTTTGGCGTTTACTACTTTATTTTTAGTAATTCAGATCATGTGTTCAGCCAAAAAGAAGCAGGATTTACCATTGAAGATACTGCAGCAATTCATCAAATCTATATGGTGCGCATCAATGGTGAGGCTGTTCGATTGACAAGGACTAAAGAAGGTTGGTTGTTGAATAATAAATACCCGGCTCATTTATCGACTGTAAATATTTTACTAAAGACTTTAAAGCTACAAGAAGCGCAATTCCCTGTTCCTGAGCAAGCACATAATGGTGTGGTGAAAAGCTTGGCAGGTAATAGCGTTAAGGTAGAAGTGTATGATGCCACTCAACAACACATACGCACTTTTTATGTAGGCTCTGAAAACCAGAAAGTAAATGGTACGTTCATGCTCATGGAGGGGGCTTCACAAGCTTATGTAGTGAGTGAAAAGGCTTTTGAGGGCTATCTTTCCCCAATTTAC
>CAZNVQ010000087.1:0-10982 GCA_964576425.1 uncultured Flavipsychrobacter sp.
AAAAAAGATCTATATCAATTCAAGGATTTTATATATGAATTGTTTGAAATCGAAGACCTCAATGCATTACAATTATTTCATTTCAGAACTTGGTTGGCTTCTTTGAAAGACAAAAAGCAAGCTGCAAGAACGATTAATAGAAAAATTTCCACCCTTCAGTCTTTTTATAAATATTTAATGCGTCAGGGTTTTGTCCAGCATAATCCTATATCGTTGCTTCACCCACAAAAACTGCCTGAAAGGTTGCCTGTTTTTTTGAAAAAAAGCGAAACCAAAAACCTATTAGATGAAATTCAATTTGACCTAAATTTTAAAGGATATACAGACAGGCTTATTTGTGAAATTTTATATCAAACTGGAATTCGGCGTCAAGAATTAATAGGGCTGAAAGAGACTGATGTGGAATGGTCGCTGAAACAAATAAGGGTTCTGGGAAAGGGTCAAAAAGAAAGGTTAATTCCTATTCATCCATTGCTATTGAATTCCATAAATGACTACATTGAACTCAAGAAATCGACCATTGAAGTGAAAAATGATTACTTGTTGACTTTGGAAAACGGCAAAAAACTTTATCCTGAATATGTGTACCGAATTGTCAAAAAATACTTATTTTTAGTTACTAGTCAGAAGAAGAAGAGTCCACACGTCATGAGGCATAGTTTCGCAACCCATTTACTCAACAATGGCGCCAATATACAGGCTATCAAGGATTTGTTGGGACATTCAAGTTTGGCAGCAACTCAAGTTTACACTAGTAACAACATTGAAAAACTTAAAGAAATTCATCAAAAAAATCATCCTCGCGGATAATTATTATAACATTGTTTAACCCAAAAAACTAAATTTATGACCGTGCAAATTCAAAGTGTGCACTTCGATGCAGACAGCAAATTGTTGGACCATGTGAATGCAAAAATTGGAAAACTTCCAACTTTTCATGACCGAATAATAGGCATTGAAGTGTATTTGAAATTAGATAATGTGGTGCACAATATCAAAGACAAGATAGTTGAAATTAAAGTATACGTACCAAAACACTCCTATTTTGTAAAACAATCAAGTAAAAGTTTTGAAGAATCTTTTGATCATGCATTTGATTCCATGGTCAACCAATTGAAGCGTCAAAAAGAAAAATTAATGGCTTAAAAGCAAGCCAACCCTATATTTTAAAATCCGGTCTATATAACGACCGGATTTTTTTATGGCATTCCCTTGCAATAAAAGCCGAAATGCGCTATTTTGCATCAATACAATTTATAATCAAAGAAATATGCAGTATCGTTTCAAGCATTTAATCTTGATTATGGTTGCTTTCACGGCAATCATTAACTCATCATGTAATAAAAAATATAGTTCTGACATCCCATTGCCAGACGTATACACGCCTTCTGTTTTCATCAGTAGCCAAAATGCTGTTGTCTATGCACTTGATCCAACAACTGGCAAGAAAAAATGGGAATTCAACGCAGGGGCTAATGTTCAAGCCTCTCCTGTAGTTGCTGGAAAATATGTTTATATTCCTGCTGAAAACGGTAAAATATTTAAACTAAATGCTCAGTATGGTACATTGACCAAAACATATTCAATAGCAGGTCAATTATTGAGCACTCCAGTTGTTGATGGCAACTTCTTATATATCGGTTCGGGTAATAATAAACTAACTGCTTTTGATATTGACGCAGATACTTTAGAATGGTCTTCCAATGTTGGTGGCAATGTTATTTCATCTCCAACAGTTGTTGATAGTATGGTTATTTTTGGTTGCTACGACGGTAAAGTTTATTCTTTAAAACAAAAAGATGGAACCAACAAATGGACCTACACTTCGCCTGCTGGAAATCAATTTTATGCTAGTCCTGTTGTATCAGGTGGCTATGTCTATGTTGGTGGCTATAATGGTAGAATGTATTGCCTTCGTTTAGCAACAGGTACTTCAAGATGGACTGTGCAAACTGGTGGTCCAATCCAAAGTTCTGCTATCGTTTATGGTGGTAGCGTAATTTTTGGAAGCAACGATTATAAACTTTATTGTATTGATACTGCTACAGGTTTCTCTCGTTGGAGCCCAATATCTCTTAATGATAGAATTGTTTCATCACCATATGCGTACAATCAATTGATTTATGTTGGGGGTTATGACTACAATATTTATGCTGTGAACATTATTGACGGAACAATAAAATGGCAATACAAAACTGGTGCTATAGTGAAATCATCTCCTATGGTTTACAACAACAAATTATATTGTGGAAGCCACGATAAGTACTTGTATTGCTTAACTCCAGAAACAGGAGAAATGGTTTGGAAGCAGAACATCAATGGACTTATAGAATGCTCACCAGTTGTGGATAATATGGATGGTAAATCAACCAACACTTCAACAATTAGTGGTAATTCGCCAAACTAAATAAACTTAAAATTTTAAACGGCTGCGTTTCTACAACGCAGCCGTTTTTTTATGGGTGATTTCATCATAAACAGCATCCCACAAAGCAATCCTTTTTTCCAGTGATTGTTTGGTAATTAGTTCCACTTCTCGCCAGATATTTTCATCTTCTCCACAAAGTTCAGCTGTCATCTCCAACGCCAAATGGCTATGGTGGTCACCATCAACTTCAATGTGTCTATCAAGATAATATTTGAAATCTGAAATCTGTTCGGGATGATGATGATACATATCTTGAATCATAGAAAGAAACATGCCTGGAATCAAATCTTCTCGACCAAAAGTAAAAATAGCAGCTTGTGTAGCTAACTTATGATTTTGTATGATATCGAAAGTAAATGAAACAAAATCTCTAGCTTTTATAGGTGTATTAGCTTTTTCGAAAGCCTCTTCAAGCGAATGTCCCTGTTTGATAGCATTTATGAATTGAATGATTTCTTCAGTTGGTGCACCACATTGATTCATAGCGTCGAGGTAGAGTTCGAAATGGCTCTTTCTAATTCCATGTGCATCAATATCAGATTCTTCTCCAACAACAATTTCGTTGATTAAAAAACGAGTAGAAGCAGAACCTTTAGGAACCCAAGGTAAACTTGTACAAGTGAGATTTTGTTGCAACGATTTCAACAAAGACATGAAATCCCAAACTGCATAAACATGATACTTCATAAACACATGTAACACTTCAATATTTTGAATAACACTATAAACTTTGTGTTTAATTATGGCTTGTCTTAATGGTTCAATATTGGCTTGCAATGAAGCCATGAGCGAATGAGTCAAAACTATATTTTTTAAGAGTTGCTAAATAAAAGATTAAACAATCGTAGTAAGAAAAAGTTATTGATTTAGGAACAATTTGACTTACAGTAGTTATGAAATTCCTCCATTTCTTAACGCTTTGTTACGCGCCTTTGAAAACGATATATTTATCACTAGACACATCAATGCACAAAAGGAGGTTTTTGAGGTTCAATTATGTGTTTGCCAAACAAGGCTCAATGGAAGATGTTGTTGGTGCGTCACCACTTTTTCAAAAAGGATTGGAACAATCTTCCTAAGGTTTTTTAAGTGTAAATTTATGGTTGCTACTTTTTTAGCAACTAATATTGCAGTTGATGAAACATCTGGCTGCGCTTAATAAATACTTCTTCAAATATAAATGGCGACTATTCTTTGGGCTGCTCTTTGTGAGTATCAGCAATTTTTTTGCTGTTCGCCCTGCTGCCATAATTCGTGAGGTAATCGACAAAGTACAAGTTTTTGCTAACAATCATCAAGTTGCATCAGCAAATCAAAATTGGCTTTTGCATGAAGTAATTCAAACAGGTTTATTGCTTTTGGGTTTGGCTTTGCTTCGCGGTGTGTTTATGTTTTTCATGCGTCAAACCATTATTGTAATGAGCCGCTGGATTGAGTTTGATCAAAAAACAGAAATTTACAAACACTACCAAAGTTTAGATACACAGTTTTTTAAAAGTAACACTATCGGTGATTTGATGAACAGAATATCTGAAGATGTAAGTCGTGTTCGTATGTACACAGGTCCAAGTATCATGTATGCCACCAACCTTTTGGTTTTGACAGGATTATGCATCTTTCAAATGTTGCAAGTAAATACAATGCTGACTTTATTTGTCTTGATTCCCTTGCCTATCCTCGCTATAAGCATTTATTTGGTGAATAGCTTGATTTTCAAAAAGAGTGAATATATTCAACAACAACTTTCTTCACTGACAAGCACAGCACAAGAATCATACAGTGGCATTCGTGTGATTAAGAGTTTTGTGCAAGAAAACAAAATGATGAACTTTTTCAACAAAACATCTGATGAGTACACAAAAAGCGCTATCAACCTTTCTTTGACCGAGGCTATTTATTTTCCTTCTATGAATTTGTTCATCGGATTAAGCATGTTGAGCACCGTACTTATTGGTGGATATTTTGCCATAAAAGGCGAAGTGAGTACGGGTAACATTGCTGAATTTGTGATTTATATCAATTTGCTGATGTTTCCGATAAGCAGCATTGGATGGGTAGCAAGTATGATTCAAAGAGCAAGTGCAAGCCAAAAAAGAATAAATGAGTTTCTACAAATTTCTTGCAATATAGAAGAAGCTGCTCAACCAATTTCAAAAGAAAATTTAACCGGTTCGATTGTTTTCAAAGATGTAGATTTTACTTACCCACATACAGGCATTAAAGCGCTGAAAAATTTCAATCTTAACATTCGTAGGTATGAAAAAGTAGCAATAATTGGAAGAACAGGAAGCGGAAAAAGCACATTGGCACAAATGCTTTTACGTCACTATGATGCTAGTTGTGGAAGCATTTCCATCGACAATATTAATGTGAAAAACTGGTCTTTAAAATCGCTCAGAAAACATATCGGCTTTGCACCACAAGACAATTATCTTTTCTCTGATACGGTGTACAACAACATAAAATTTGGTAAAGATGATGCTACTGATGAAGAGGTAATGGAAGCCATAAGGTTGGCTGATTTTGAAAAAGATATTCCTTTTCTTCAAAATGGTTTACAAACTATGGTTGGCGAACGCGGTGTTATGCTGAGTGGTGGTCAAAAACAAAGAATTGTATTGGCAAGAGCTTTGATAAAAAATAGTTCAATCGTTATTTTAGATGAATGCTTGAGCGCTGTAGACACACAAACTGAACTTAGAATCACACAAAATTTGAAATCATATTTAAATGATAAAACAACGATTGTAATTACCCATCGGTTGTTTCATGATTTTGATTTTGACCAAATTATCGTTCTTGATGATGGCTGCATTATTGAATCTGGAACTCACGAAACTTTAATGGCTGCAAATGGCTACTATGCTGAATTATACCAACTTCAAATGATGGAACAAAAATAAAATTAATCTTCTTTTTATCAATTCTATATTGTAACTCTAGCGGACTAGAGGATAACTTTTACATGTACACAAGAATAGAAATTACCGTTGCAAATTTTCTTTTCCGAAAACACAAGAGCCTAACAACGGATTTGTAAGCGAGTAACAAAGCATTAAGAAATGAAAAAGCCCTGCATCGCTGCAAGGCTCTTCAATTTTTTATTAACCGTTATTTTAATACAAAGGCATCACTGGTTTTGTGCCCATTATATTGTCTATTTTTTGCATGACTTCTTCGGTCATTTTTGGCATCAAGTCCAAAGCTTTCAGGTTTTCTGTTAGCTGGCTTTCTTTGGTTGCCCCCAAAATGGCTGTGCTCACATTTTTATTAGCAATGCACCAAGCAATAGCAAGCGTGGCAACAGATGTGCCCATTTCCTGAGCAAATTTTGCTAATTCACCAACACTTTGAATTCTTTGTTCACTCAATGTGCGGTCTTTTAGCCATTCAAAACCTTCGAGTGCTAGGCGACTATCAGCAGGAATACCATTGTTGTATTTACCCGATAACAAGCCCGAAGCCAAAGGACTCCAAATTGTTGTGCCCATGCCCACGTTTTTGAAAATGGTGTAATAGTCCACTTCCATCTTATAGCGTTCAAAAAGATTGTATTGCGGCTGTTCCATTGCAGGACCTTCCAAACCAAGCTGACGCGCAACCATGTGGGCTTCCATGATTTCAGCACCGCTCCATTCGCTCGTTCCCCAATACAATATTTTTCCTTGTTGAATCAAGGTATTCATCGTGCGCACCACTTCTTCCATCGGCGTTTGCTTGTCGGGGCGATGGCAGAAAAACAAGTCTAAATAGTCGAGCTGAAAACGTTTTAGTGCCTCGTGACAAGCCTCAGTCACGTGTTTGCGGCTCAAGCCAATTTGGTTGGGCTTGTTGTTTTCGCCACGCCATCCAAAAAATACTTTACTCGACACCACATAAGAAGAGCGTTCCCAATTGCTTTTTTTCAAAACACGACCCATCATTTCTTCTGATGCTCCACGAGAATACACTTCTGCATTGTCGAAAAAGTTGACGCCATTGTCGTAAGCAATGTGCATGAGTCGTTCTGAAATATTATCGTCAATTTGTTTGGCAAAGGTTACCCAAGAACCAAAAGACAACACACTCAATTGCAAACCGGTGTTGCCCATTTTTCTATATTCCATTCTTGATATTATTTTAGCTTATCAAAACAATTGTTGTCTAAAAAAGTTGTTGCCGCCGTTCATCAGATTTGATAAACCACCAAGCCATCACGCAATTTTGGCTCAAACCAAGTGCTTTTTGGTGGCATCACATTGCCGCTGTCTGCAATGTCGAAAAGTTGTTGAATGCTCACAGGGTAGCATGAAAAAGCAGCCACCATGTCTTTCGAATCCACTCTTTGTTCCAATGCCGATAAGCCACGAATGCCGCCCACAAAATCAACGCGCTTGTCGGTGCGTGGGTCATGAATAGCTAAGATTTTAGACAAAACATTATTCTGCAAAATCGTCACATCCAAAATTCCAATTGGGTCGTTGGTATAGGTTCCTGGCTTCACTTTCAGCTGATACCAAGTTCCTTCGAGGTACATTCCGAATTCGTGAGGTTGTTTTGGTTTGAAAGCATTTTTACCTTGTGCTGTCACTTCAAAATCTTGTTGCAAAGCTTGTAAAAATTGCTCAGGAGTAAGATTGTTCAAGTCTTTCACCACACGGTTGTAATCCAAAATTTTAGTTTGGCTTTCAGGAAAAATACAAGTGATGAAATAGTTGAAAGATTCTTCACCTGTGATACTCATTCCGTTTTCACGCATTTCTTGACAAACCTTTGCTGCTGAAGCTGCACGATGATGTCCATCCGCAATATAAGTGCAAGGCACTTCTTCGGCAAAAAGGCGAGAAATACTAGCCACTTTTGAATAGTCGTCCATTACCCAAAAAATGTGACGCACACCATCTTCGGCCACAAAATCATAAGTAGCCTTGTGGTTTTTCTTCCAATCTTCAATGATATTTTGAGCCGAATCGTTGTCTTTGTATGCTAAAAACACAATGCCTGTTTGCGCTCTTGTTGTTTTAATATGATTGATGCGGTCTAGTTCTTTTTCCGGTCTTGTGTATTCATGTTTTTTCACAATGCCTTTGTTGTAATCGTCCACCGAAGTGCCACAAACCAAGCCTGTTTGTGAGCGCCCGTCCATAATGATTTCATAGATATAGTAGCAGGGTTCATCGTCTTGAATCATGATTTTGTCTGCCACTAATTGATCTAAATTTTCTTTTGCTTTTTCATACACGGCGATGCTGTGCACATCAACGCCTTCAGGCAAGTCGATTTCGGAGCGAGTAACATGATAAAAATGGTATGGATCTTTTCTATATTTTCTTGCTTCTTCCACATTCACCACATCATATGGGAGCGTGGCAAGTTGTGGTGCAATACTCTGTTTCGGTCTTAGTCCTTTGAATGGAATAATCTTTGCCATCGTTATTAATTTTAAAATGTTTTTATTGTTTATAAATCTGTTTGTTGTTCAAATGTTTGCATGGCTGAAATCAGCAACTGCACAGCTTCTAGCGACACTGCATTATAGAGCGAAACCCTAAATCCACCAACAAGTCGGTGTCCTTCAATTCCTTTGATTTCTTGCTTTGAACAAAAGGTAAGAAAATCATTTTCCACTTGTTTGTTGATGCCAACAAAGCACACATTCATCAAGCTTCTGTCTGTTTCTTTTAACACTGTTGGTTTGAATAAAGTATTTCGTTCTACTTCTTGATATAATAATGTAGCTTTTTGTTGATTGGTTTGCCAAAGGTTGTTCAATCCTTTTGCTTTTGTCCATCGCATCATGAGTAAGGAAGTATAGATGGCAAAAACAGGCGGTGTATTAAACAAAGATTTTTGTTGGACATGATGAGCATAACTCAACATTGGTGCTAATTCTGGTGAACATTTTTTCAGCATTTCCTTTTTCACCACAACAAGCGTAACACCTGCTGGACCAATATTTTTTTGAGCGCATGCATAAAACAAATCGAAATCAACAAAAGGTCTTTCAATAGCTAAAAAATCACTGCTCATGTCGGCAATCATAGGAACTTCCATTTTAGGAAGATTTTTCCATTGCGTGCCATAAATGGTGTTGTTGGTGGTGAAATGTACAAAACTCAAATCCTTTGGCATTTGAGCAGGCAACTCAGGAAGCTGACTGTAGGCTTGATTTTCAGACGATGCAATAATTTTTACAGAACCAAAATGTTGTGCCGCTTTCATAGCTTCGTTTGCCCAATGTCCGCTGTCGATATAACCCATTGCTACATTTGGCTGAGCAAAATTCATGGGCACCATGCAAAACTGCAATCGACCTCCACCTTGCAGCCACAACACTTCATAATCGGAGTTTAGGCCACATAATTCCAAAACCAAAGCATTGGCTTCATCTAATATTTGTTGAAAATGTTTTCCTCTGTGTGGAATTTCAAGAATGGATAAACCTGCTGGCTTATAGTCAATGACGGCTTCCGAAGCTTGTTGTAACACTTCTTCGGGCAGCGCAGCAGGACCGGCACCAAAATAGAGCTTATGGTTTCTTGAATAATTTGTCATTCGTTTTTTCTTCTTCAGAAGTTGTTATACCACCACTTACGGCAAATTTCATAGCTTCGGCAGCCGTCAAACCCACAACAGGCTTGGTGCTTGCAGCGTCTGCAATGATTACGTAACCCGAGATAGCGTAGGAATGTGGCAAATAAACTGACACCTTTCCAGGCATTCCAAGATAAGATAAATCTTTTTGGGTCATAAATCCAATGCGCCAAATTTCTGGATGATGGTTGGTGCACACCCAAACGGGCTTGTTGAATCGCTTTTTATCGCCAACAAAAGAATCCATCACATCCTTGATGGAAGAATAAATATATTTAATACCTGGAATGTGTTCCAAGATATAGTCAAAGCCATCAATCAACATTTTTCCGAAGAAAAATTTGGTACCCAAGTAGCCAAAAACAGTGACGCTTGAAATGATGATAAAAAATCCTAACCCTCTTGGCACCCAAGGCACAAGACTGTCCACACTATTGAAAACCACATAAATCACATATGCGGTTATTGCAATAGGACTCAAAATCAATAATCCTTGTAAAAATGAACGAATGAAAACAGCGGCAAGCCTACGCATAAGGTTAAAAGATGGTGCAAAGTTATAATAATGATTGCGGTTAAAGTCTTTTTGTTTGGTGGAGAAATATGGTTTGATTTAAATTAAATATGATTTTTTAATGGGCTTCAAGCCAATTGGTTCCCGAGCCTGCTTCTGCAATTATCGGCACTTCATTAGGTAAAATCATGGCTTGTTGCATAGTGTTTTTGATTAACGGAATTGCTAGTTCCAATTCAGTTTTTGGTACATCAAACAATAATTCATCATGAACTTGCAAGACCATTTTAGTAGTCAATTTGGCTTGCTTCAATGCTGACTGAACTTGAATCATAGCTAGTTTTATCATGTCTGCTGCCGTTCCTTGAATGGGCATATTGATAGCGTTTCTCTCAGCAAATCCTCTCACCGTTTGATTGGAAGAGGTGATGTCTTTCAACCATCTTTTACGACCCATAATGGTTGCTACAAAGCCATGTTCTCGAGCAAAATTGATTTGGCTATCCATATATTTTTTTACAGATGGGTATTCTTTGAAATAGTTGTCAATTATGTTTTTGGCTTCTGTTCGACTTATTCCTAAATTTTCAGCTAATCCAAATGCACTCTGACCATAAATGATTCCGAAATTAACCGCTTTGGCAGCACGGCGCATATCAGAAGTAACCGCTTCTTTCTCCACACCATATACTTTTGCAGCCGTTGCGGTATGAATGTCTTCATGGTTCTTAAACGAACGAATCATGCTTTCATCACCACTAATAGCCGCAATGATGCGCAATTCAATTTGAGAATAATCGGCAGAAACAATCAAATGATTGTTGTCCTTTGCCACAAAAGCTCTTCTGATTTCTTTACCTCTTTCTGTTCGTATTGGAATATTTTGCAAGTTTGGATTCGTGCTGCTCAAGCGCCCTGTTACTGCCACAGCTTGGTTGAAACTTGTGTGCACTCTTCCTGTTTTTGGATGAATTAATTGAGGTAAAGCATCCACATAAGTACTTTTCAATTTGCTCAATTCTCTGAACGTCAGAATGTCGTCAACAATTGCATGTTTTGACCTTAGTTTCTGTAAAATATCCTCACCTGTGGCATATTGACCTGTTTTGGTTTTCTTAGCAGAAGGGTCGAGTTTCATATGATCGAAAAGCACTTCCCCTAGTTGTTTTGGCGAACCAAGGTTGAATTTCACCCCTGCTTGAGCAAATACTTTTTCTTCAGCAATTTGAATATCTTGTTCTAAGACTTTACTGTATTCATTCAAAAAAGGAACATCGATGCCCACACCTTCATATTCCATATCCACTAAAATGGAAACCAATGGATTTTCAATTTTTTCAAACACTTGTCGCACTTCAGACTGATCGAGCAAGGGTTGAAATTGTTGTCGAAGTTGCCAAGTTATCTCAGCATCTTCCGCAGCATAGTCCTTGATCATGTCTAGAGCAACATCACGCATGCTTGTTT
>CAZNVQ010000088.1:0-10972 GCA_964576425.1 uncultured Flavipsychrobacter sp.
CTTCTTTGCATTTTCATGCTGCTCGCCTTCTTTTTGTATTGGTTCAAAAAGCGAAAAGCAGCTAATTTTTTATTCCTATTTTCCACTATTTGGCTCCTGCTCATCAGCACAAGATGGTTACCCGATGTGATTGAAAATGCTTTGGAATCCCAATATCCAAAACAATTAAGAACGCAATCACTCGATACCAACATCACATATGATATTTTAGTACTTGGCTCTGGACATACCGACGACACAGCATTAGCCCCAAACGACCAATTGCATTCATCAGCCTTAGCAAGATTGGTGGAAGGCGTAAGAATTTGGCACTCGGTTCCTAAAAGTCGGCTAATCACATCTGGATATTCCCCATACATCCATCCTTCGCAAGCCGAAATTTTAGCCGCAACAGCTAAAGTTCTCGGAGTTGATGAAAAAAAAATTTACAAACAAGATAAACCAACCATAACTTATGAAGAAGCCAAAGAATATGTTCGCATTTATTCGCCTTCAAAAAATCCTTTGATTCTCGTAACAAGTGCTTACCACATGCCAAGAGCTATGAAACTTTTTCGTAGCCAAGGTCTTGACCCAATTCCAGCACCAACATTTCATTTTATTAAAGAAGGAATTCATAAAAAATGGAATATACTTCCTGATTTGGACTATGCATTCAGGCTTGAAAAAGCGATTCACGAATGGGTGGGTTTAACTTATACAGATTGGTGGCTGTTGAGCAAAGAAGAAAAAGAGAACGTGAAGAAATTTGAAGATAAATACCGCTCAACAACAATCAATTAACTCTAAACAAAGCTTTTTGGTTTAACTTTGTAAAACTTTTTTATACATTAACCATGTCCAAATTTCATCATAAAGACTTGTCTCAAAGTCATTTTTTAGTTACTGGAGGTGCTGGTTTCATTGGCTCCCACATTGTGGCTTATTTGTTGCAACACGGTGCAGCCAAAGTGCGCGTTTTGGACAATCTAATGACTGGTTTTCAACATAATATTGATTTATTTAAAGACCATCCTTCATTTGAATTTATTAAGGGTGATATTCGTGATTATGACACCTGTGTGAAAGCTTGTGAAGGTATTCATTATGTGACACACCAAGCTGCATTAGGTTCTGTTCCGCGATCTATCAAAGATCCTGTGACAAGCAACGAAGTCAATGTTAGTGGATTTTTAAATATGCTGACAGCAGCAAAAAACTCAGGAGTAAAAACTTTTGTTTATGCTTCGTCTTCATCAGTTTATGGTGATGAACCCAATTTACCAAAGGTGGAAGACCGTGTAGGAAATCCTTTATCTCCGTATGCTGTGACTAAAAAAACTAACGAACTCTACGCTCAGGTTTTTGCAGATTTATATGGCACTAAAGTTATCGGTTTCCGCTACTTCAATGTATTTGGTCCTCGTCAAGATCCAGACGGACCTTATGCTGCTGTAATTCCATTATTCGTAAGTGGCATCATCAACAACACACTTGTTTACATCAATGGGGATGGAGAACAAACTCGCGATTTCACTTATGTTGAAAATGCTGTTCAAGCTAATGTTAGAGGAATGTTGACCGACAACGATGCTGCTTTTGGACAAGTGTATAATGTAGCTGTTGGTGAAAATTTCTCAGTTAATTTCTTGTACAATGCAATACGTGAGCAGCTTGGTTTAGAGCATCAACCAACTTATCGTGAGCCTAGAGAAGGTGATATCAGAAATTCATTGGCTGATATTTCCAAAGCACAAAATCTGCTAGGATACCAGCCCACACAGCGTTTTCTTGATGGACTAACACAGACTGTTGCATTTTTCAAGCAAAAATACCAATGATAAAACCTAAAGAAGTTCATTTTTCTAAAAAGATAAAGTCCACCTAAAAAAGTGGACTTTATTATTTTAACAAACACAAAAAGATTAATGATGATGATGTGCATCATGTGCATTTGGTAATTTGAAGAAAGTTTCTTCATCTACTTCTTGAACAGTGACATCAAATTGTTTTGCTAGCTCATCGAACAAACGATTGATGAGCATGTTGCGATAGGTTTGGTCGATGGTTTTGTCTTCCTTCGCCATCTTTTGCAAATAGCTTTGCAACCAAGGAGCATCTTCTTCTGATTCAAGCCCAAAATAACCTAGAACACTTTTCTTAATTTCTTCCATCACTTCTTCATAAGTAACTTGGATTTTGTTTTCTTCCATAATCTTAGAAGAAATTAATTCCCATCGCAACTGATGTTCCATTGAAGGAAATTCTCTTTCTACTTCGGCTTCTGTTTTTGGTTTTTCTTGACCATCTTTCATCCAACGTTTCAAGAAATTCACTGGAAGTTCGATTGGTGTGCTATGAACCAATAATTCAAAAATTTCGTCATTCATTCTACGTTGAGAAGCATTGTTAAATTCTTTTGACAACTCGTTACGCATTTTTTCTTTGAACTCCTCAGGTGAATTAATGATTTGATTTTGAAAAACTTGCATATACAATTCCGCATTCAAATCATGTGGAATGATGGTGCCAATTTTTGTAAGTGTCAATTTAAAATGGCTGTTAGCTTGAGCTGAATCAGCTTTCAATACATTTTTCATGAAAGCAGCTAAAGCATCGCCTGAAGCCATTTCAGCAGGAACAAAAACTGCTGAATCATTCGTTGTTTTACCTAATAGTAGTTTTTGGAAAGCTTCGGGATAGTTTTCAATCAATCCAGAATGTTCAACCTTTTCAGCAGCATCATTTGCATTTCCATCAGCATCACAAGCTTGTAAATTGAGGTATGCAATTTCATCATTAGCAGAAACTTTTGTTAACTCCTCCACTTTGCCAAAACGACGACGAGTGCGTTCGATTTCGTCATCCAACATTTTATCAGAAATAGCAACTTGATATTTCGTAATTGCTGTTTTGTTTTTCAAAGCAGGAATTTCAAACTCAGGTTTAATACCGATTTCGAATTCAAAATCCATGTCTGCTGCATTGTTCATATCAGCTTTCATTGTTGGATTTGGAATAATCATTGGTTGAGCAAATATCTGTAGGTTTTCCGCTTTGAGATAATCTTCAAGTTGACGACCTGCTGTGCGAATTACTTCGTCACCAAAAATGGAAGGACCATACATTTTGCGCACCATTGCAGGAGGCACCATTCCTTTACGGAAGCCAGGCACATTAGCCTGTTTTGCATACTGTTTCAATGATTTCTCAAAAGAAAGCATGTAATCTTCTTTCGAAATTTTTACGGTTATTTTATCATGCAGCGTACCAAGATTTTCGCGCGTTACCGTAGCCATAAAGCAATTTAATTTTTTAAGGTTAAAAAAACAGCCGATACAATGACCGGCTGATTCGATTCTTTCGTGCGGGCGGAGGGACTCGAACCCCCATGCCGCAAAGCACTAGATCCTAAGTCTAGCGTGTCTACCAATTTCACCACGCCCGCAAAAGGAGCGGCAAAGGTAAAGAATTTTATCACTCTTCCAATATTTTCTTCAACTCAAAGAAAAATTATCAACACATATTTAATATAAATTATCTGTATAATTCTTTTGTCATAGAAATGCTGCTTTTGTGTGTTTTAGTCATGGAAATTTCATAATTGCATCTTTGGTTTGCTTTTCCAAATGAATTGTCATTAAATTTATATCAACAAAATAAAAAGCCATGATACATAAAGATAAAAAAGCATCTATCTTGGTTGTCGAAGATGAAGAAAGTTTGAGAGAAGCTTTGAAACTCAACCTTGAGCTTGAAGGCTATGAGGTGACAACAGCTGATAATGGTCCAATTGTGTTGAGATTAGTAAAAAATGAATATTTTGATCTCATTATTTTAGACATTATGCTGCCTGATATGGATGGTATCACGGTGTGTGAAACAATCAGAATGCAACACAACGATGTACCAATTTTATTTCTTTCAGCAAGAAATAGTTCTGCCGACAAAATCGATGGACTTAAAAAAGGCGGAGACGACTATTTAACCAAACCATTCAATTTAGAAGAATTGTTGCTTCGTGTTGATAAACTTATATTAAAAAACCGTAAAATAAAGGCGCCTCAAACCGTAGCTGATGCTTATGAATTTCAAGGTTGTCGAATCGATTTTGCAGCGCACGAAGCCATTGATAAAGATGGAAATCCACAAGAACTGAGCAAAAAAGAAGCAGCTTTGCTCAAACTTTTGGTGGAACACGAGGGAGAGGTGGTATCAAGAGAGATGATTTTACAAATTGTTTGGGGATACAATGTTTATCCAACAACGCGAACAATAGATAATTTTATTTTAAATTTCAGAAAGTATTTTGAGCAGGATAGTCGCCATCCAAAACACTTTCATTCGGTTCGAGGAATTGGATATAAATTCGTGGCTCACTAAAATAATGGTTGCATCTATTGGCGCTTGAATATATTTTTGTAATTTGAACGCTCAAAATAGAGCACAGCGTCAGTTATGCGAAAAATTATACTTAGCCTTGCCTCTTTGGGAGTCCTTTCTCTTTCTTGTAACAAAGACAAAGACTTTACCAAAGCAACAATATTAGATACAGGAGATGTCACCAATAACGGATGTGGTTATCTTATAAGATTGTCTGACGGACGAGATGAAAAACCATTGCATTTACCATCAGCATACCAACATGATGGAATGAAAGTTTTGGTGAAATATCACAATAGCGGTGTTATGGACACTTGCCGTTCTTTACCACCTCGTGAATTCTACGATCAAGTGATTATAGATGAAATAAAAAAAGATTTAAATTAAAACGTCTAGCCTCGATTTTTCGGGGCTTTTTTTATAGAAATAAAAAGGGGAAGTTGATGTTGGCTTCCCCTTTTTTATTTTTAGTTTTCAGTGATTGTTATCTTTCCATTGAGTCCAATAGTTTTTTGATTACTGCATTTGATTTCATCAACAACTTGTTGGAGTTCGCTTTGTAGCCTTTTTATTTTAGCTTCTCTAAATTTGATGTCTTCTATTTGATTGCTATTGGCAATTTTGTTTTCGTGAAATTTTATTTTCACTTGGACTAAATCTTTCAATAGCATTATCGCATCTTGAGCTTCAAAACTACCTTGAAGTAATTGCATATAATAAGTGTTTAAAGTTTATTGACCTTGACCTAGTGAAAATGCAGGTTTACCATCAAATGCATATAGATTTTCGGTTTTGATGATGTCTATATTTTCTTTAAGTGCATTATTGAGCAATTGAATCATTGTAGATTTTTCAAGCAATTGTCCATCCTTTGGCTTGAAACGACAACGCCAATGATCCGTACAAAATGTTTCTTCAAATCCTTCAGGCCAAACTTTGATACCTCTATTAGTAATCATGTTTAGCGTTGCATCTGATGTTTCAATTTTTTTAATTTTTTCAGCAAGCAAATTTGCATCTGCTCCTGCCCAATGGACAAACAAGTCAACACCAACTAAATCTTTCTGTGCTGCTGGTTTGCGTTTGTATTTTGGTAAAACCAATGTGCTGTTTGATGCATAGCTTACTGGTTGCAACAAAGACGGCTTTTGGCCAAGATTCGTTATCACAGCATCTGCAAACTCTTGTGTTCCTACTTTTTGCTTGCTAGTTCCTTCTTTGAAAATATCATAAGTATGAATCCCATCTTCAAGTGTTTTCAACCAAGCATTGTGTACTTTCTCGGCAACTTCACTTTGCCCGATATGATTGAGCATCATGATGGCACCATGCAATAAACCTGAAGGATTGGCAATATTTTGACCAGCAATTCTTGGTGCCGAACCGTGAATAGCTTCGAACATGGAACAGCTTTCACCAATATTAGCAGAACCAGCTAAGCCTACTGATCCTGTTATTTGTGCAGCAACATCACTCAATACATCTCCATATAAATTAGGCATTACAATAACGTCAAATGCTTCTGGCGTATCCGCCATTTTTGCAGCACCTATGTCAATAATCCAATGTTCATTTTCGATCTCTGGATATTCAGCTGCGATTTCATCAAACACTTTATGAAACAAGCCGTCTGTTTGTTTCATGATGTTATCTTTAGTGAAACAGGTTACTTTCTTACGGTTGTTTTGCTTTGCATATTCAAAAGCATAACGAACTATTTTTTCACATCCAGGACGACTAATTAATTTAAGACATTGAATAACTTCGTCTGTTTGTTGATGTTCAATTCCCGCATACAAATCTTCTTCATTTTCACGAACAATGACCAAATCCATAATTGGATGTTTGGTTTTCACATACGGGTGTAAACTAACACATGGTCTTACATTAGCATAGAGTCCAAGAAACTTACGAGTGGTAACATTTAAGCTCTTATAACCACCTCCTTGTGGCGTGGTTATTGGTGCTTTAAGAAAAATCTTATTTCTTCGAATGACATCCCAAGATTCAGCAGCAATGCCTGATGTGTTTCCTGCTAAGTAAACTTTTTCCCCAACTTCAATTTCATCAATTTCAATTTGTGCGCCTGCAGCTTTAATGATTTTTAAAGTTGCGTCCATGATTTCTGGACCAATACCATCTCCTTTTGCAACAGTAATTCTTGTCATAATTTTATGATTTTGTGGTTGCAAAAATGAAACTATTAACCCATAAGTATTTATTTATTGTTATAATAAGAATCATAATTATTATTTATGATAATGGACTAAACCTTCTGCGATACAATTCGTTTGTGAAATGTATATAATTATTTATAAATTAAACGGTTTGTCATTATATTGCAATAATCATAGTTATTAATCAACTTTTTGCAACAAAAATTCATGAGTGTTGTTTTTCTGTCAATTAAAAACTAAACAAATAGTACTTATGAAAAAACAAACCTTAATTTTTGCTGCATCATTATTCGCACTAGCAACAACTTTTATGTCTTGTGAAAAAAGCGACAAGACGGTGGAAACAAGTCAAGCAAATGTACTCGTAGTTCATGCTTCACCAGATGCACCTAGTGTTGATCTATTGGTTGATAGTGTCAAAGTAAATACAGCAGCTTTGACATTCCCAAGCAACACTGGTTATTTAAAAGTGAATTCTGGCACAAGAAACATTAAAGTGAATGTAACTGGAACTACAACAACTGTGATTAATGCTAACCTTGCATTGACAAAAGACAAGAGCTATTCTATTTTTGCTGTTGATTCTGTTGCTAACATTACTCCACTTGTTATCGAAGATGATTTGACAACTCCTCAATCTGGAAAAGCACACGTACGTTTTATTCACCTTTCACCAGACGCACCAGCTGTTGATATTGCAGTTGCAAGTACAGGAGCGGTTGTATTTGGCAACAAGGCTTTTAAAGAATATACGGCATTCACTCCGTTAGATGCAGGAACCTACAATCTTGATGTTCGTGTAGCTGGTACATCAACTGTTGCTTTGGTTTTACCTTCCATAACTTTGGAAGCAGGTAAAATTTATACTGTATTTGCTAAAGGATTTTTGGGTGGTACTGGTTCAACTGCTTTGGGTGCAGAAATTATTGTGAATAAATAATTAATACTTCAAAAAAAGATAAATGCCTTCGAATATTCGAGGGCATTTTTTTTATGAATAATTCATTTTATTGTCGAATGATACGACCATCCTCCATTTCTATAATTCGATGAGTGCGAGCAGCAAATTCGTTGTCGTGTGTTAAAATCAATAAGGATTGATGATAAGTTTCAGCGAGCTCCTTAAAAATATCAAACACAATTTCAGTATTTTTTTTATCTAAATTTCCGGTTGGTTCATCGCCCATAATTATAAGTGGGTCGTTAATTAAGGCGCGTGCAATTGCAACTCTCTGTTTCTGCCCACCTGAAAGCTGATTAGGATTTTTAAGTGCTTCTTTTTCAATTCCTAAAACTTTCAATTTCTCATAGGCACGATGCTCAATTTCTTGCTCTGAAAACGCTCCTAATTTTAAACCAGGCAACATCACATTGCGCAGCACAGAAAACTCATTGAGCAAATAATGAAACTGAAAAACAAATCCAATGTACTTATTTCTAACATATGCTAATTCTGCTTTTTTCTTTCCGCGCATTCTTTCACCATTAATCAATAAATCTCCTTCATAATCTGTGTCCATTGTGGATAAAATATAAAGCAAGGTAGATTTTCCGCATCCTGATTTTCCAATAACCGAAACAAAATCACTTTTATACATATCAAAAGAAATCTCTTTCAACACTTGAATAGTATTTGGGTCATGAAAGTAGTTTGAAATTTTCTGCGCCTGTAATATTGTTTCTTTCATATCAATTTATTTTCCTCTAATGATGATGACTGGATCAATTTTACTCGCATTGCGAGATAGAAAATAACCAGCAAAATAAGTAGTAACAATAGAGAAAATTGCTCCAATCAAATAGAACTTTGGATTGTAATTTATCGGATAAGTTTTAACAGTAGGTAAAGCCGTAGTGTTAAATGGAATCTGGTCGATGAGCGATGATAGGCCAAAGCCCAAAAGCAAACCTAATAAGCCACCAAAAATACCAATACTCAAAGCAATTGTGATAAATATGGCATGAACATCACTACCCGAAAAACCAGTGGCTTTCAAGATGGCAATCGAATCCATTTTCTCATAAATAATCATGTTGAGAATGTTGTAAATACCAAAACCAGCAACAATGAGCAATGTGATACCCACGGCATAAGAAATCAATGAACGAATGGAAATTCCGGTTTCAAACTGGGCATTTGCCGTTTGAATATCAATGGCTTCTACATCAAAAACATGTTGAAATTCTTGTGCAATTTGAGGCGCTTGGTTGATGTCTTTCGGTTTGATTTGAATATCAGTGATATACGAATTGGAAACGCCCAATAGTTTCTGTGTGGTGACTATAGAGCAATAGCTTTGAACCTTGTCAAGGTCTTGTAGTCCAGACTGAAATATGCCTACAACTTTTAATTGAACCCTTTCTCCTTTTGTAGTGGTTACTTGAATGATATCACCAATATTGACCAACATTTTTTCGGCAGCACCTTTTCCTAAGATGATGCTATTAGGAATATTTTTCAAATCAATAAAACTCCCAGATGTAACATAGTCACTAAAGAAAAAAAGTTTGTTTTCAGCCATTACGTTGATGCCATTGATGACGCCTGTAAGATCTACTGCGCCTACATTGTAAAACACTTGAGCTGCAATTTTTGGAGCAACACCAAGCACTCTTTCGTCCTGATTCAGTGTTGATATGATGGCTCCTGAATTAGCAATATCTAAACGTTCATTTTTGGGTTTAACTGAACGAATAAAATTGTATCCATTTTTTCTGAAAAGATCAATTGGTTGATTTTTCAATGGCTCAATCTCATTGTACAATCGTATATGGGGCGTTCTGTTCAAAATCAAACCATCCAACAAATCATTAAGTCCCGTCATGAAGCTCCAATAAGGTGATGAACAACGTGATGCTGAAGGTCACACCAATAGCTGCCACAAGCGTTTGTTTCCATCTTGCGAGCAATAAAGATTGTGCAATATTTCCAATTAGTTTTAGTTTCATTTGCTAGGTTTCATCAACTCATCTTCGGTGGAAATTCCAGATAGAATTTCCACCATTTTATAATCTTTCAATCCTGTGACTACTTGAATCTTTTCACCCTTTTTTTCATTA
Organism: uncultured Flavipsychrobacter sp.; assembly: GCA_964576425.1. Taxonomy (GTDB): domain Bacteria; phylum Bacteroidota; class Bacteroidia; order Chitinophagales; family Chitinophagaceae; genus JAFIGV01. Next base: position 9,600 of record CAZNVQ010000088.1, read on the forward strand.
CAAATGAAACATTCAATACATAATCTCTAGGAATAAGCATGGCTTTTTCTTTGGTTTCCAATAAAATATTCGCTTCAAAACTCACATTTGGAAAAAGCTTTTCAGTCAAGTTAGTAAAGCTGGCTTCCACCACAAATGATTTATTTCTTTCGTTCATCAATGGATCAATTTTTGAAACCTTAGCTTCAAATACTTTTCCTTTGTAAGTATCCATTGTAATCAAAACTTTCATGCCTTTGCTTATCTTCAAAATGTCGTTTTCATCTACCTGCATTTCTAAAATAAAATTTTTAGCGTCATCTATAACCGACAATACTGTTTGTGGACTCACGATTTCACCTTTTGGTTTTGGCAATTGATAGACAATACCATCAATTTCGCTTCGCAAAGTATAATCGCCCGCAAGCTTAGTTGCCAACTGCCAATTTTTATTGGTTTGTACTGCATTAAGCGTTAGCTGTCTTTTCAAATCTTCATATTTCACTTGTGCTGAAATTAAGGCAGTCCCTGCATTTTGAAAAGCCAGTTCTCGTTGTTCTAACTACACTTTCGAGCCAATACTTTGTTGCCACAATACTTGCTGACGCACTAATAGAATTGAATCATTTTGGAGTTTTCGTTTAGCAAAAACCAATGCTTGCTGAGCTTCATTCAACTTACCTTGATTAGCAGCCATGGTTGAAAAATGGGCTGATAGCGCTGCATTTTCCTCATTAATTTTTGAAGCATCGTTATTAATCGTCAGGATAGCCGTTCCATGCAATACAGTGTCTCCTTCTTCAACTAAAATTTTTTATATAATACCATTTACCGGAGCAAAAGCCTGATATTGATTCATACTTTTTATTACACCTGAAGCATAAACAGACTCAGAAATAGGTGATATAATGGGTTTGACTGTATCCACTTTTTTGGAACAAGAAAATAACAAGAAAGCACCTAAATAAAGTAATCTTTTCATAGTTAGACAAAGGTAGGCTCATCACACATTCACCGCTTTGAAATGATGAGAATCATGATTAAATATTATTAATGAATCTATTATCAATTAATAAAAATAAGCAGCCCACTCAATGGAGGAGGCTGTTTAACCAAATGTATTTAAGTTAGTATTAATTATTGTTGTGTTGCTGTAAACACTACATCTGTAGCATAAGTACCAGCAGGGTAAGCGAAACCAGGAGTTGCTTTATACTTCACAGCGAAAGTTTGGTTACCACCGTTTGATGCATTCGTGATTAGGTTAGCTGCAGTTGCAGACAAACTATTGTAAGCAGAAGCAGGCATAGTTGAAGAAGTCGTTACACCATTGTTCATTACTGAAAAGTTTGCAGTTGTAGTTTTAACAGTAACATTGAAGTTCTTATTAGAAC
>CAZNVQ010000089.1:0-516 GCA_964576425.1 uncultured Flavipsychrobacter sp.
TATAAGTGAAAAAGAAACTCATAACTCAAAACTTATAACTCATAATTATAAATTCGATTTTTACGAGTTGGGGCAACCTATGTTTTTGGAAGATGGCAATTTGAATGAAGCGGTAGGCGTCGAGAAAATTCGCCAATATGTTTATTACACTGAAACCAAAACGCCTCTTTCATCAAGCAAACACAAAGACAACAAGTATTTCTTGGGTAAGCATATTGATACAGCGTATTACTTCCATTACGAGCAAGACGAAGTAACCACCTTAGACCATGCTTTTTTAGCCACCATGAAAACCAAAGCCGAGCAGTATGTGATTTATGCAGACAACTGTTTACTAACAAAGGATTTCATGACGAAACATAATATCATTTTCAAGAAAATACCAAGAGATATAACAAAATTTTAAGCGATGGAATTAAAACCATATCAGCAACAAGTAATCAACGACCTTGCACTGTTTTTAGAAAATATACAGGAGACCAAAGACGTGAAAGACGCTTTTTATAATTTTTGGGC
>CAZNVQ010000089.1:526-10961 GCA_964576425.1 uncultured Flavipsychrobacter sp.
ATATAACAAGATTTTAAGCAATGGAAAATCAACAAAATAATTTTTTAATCTACAGTACTCCAAATAATGATGTGAGAGTAGATGTTTTTGTTCAAGATGAGACCGTTTGGTTAACGCAAAAATCCTTAGCACAATTATTTGATACAACCCCCCAAAACATCACTACGCATCTTAAAAACATCTATGAAGATGCTGAATTGCTGGAAGAAGCAACTTGTAAAGAATTTTTACAAGTTCAAATGGAAGGCAGCAGAGAAGTTTCACGAAAAACTAAATGCTATAATCTTGATGCTATTATTTCTGTTGGCTATAGAGTAAACTCATCAAAAGCAACTCAGTTTCGAATTTGGGCTACTCAAACCTTAAAGGAATATATCATTAAAGGGTTTGTGTTGGACGATAGCCGATTAAAACAAGGGCAAACGCTCTTTGGCAAGGATTATTTCAAAGAATTATTGCGCAGAGTTCGTTCCATTCGTGCCAGCGAACGCAGGATATACCAACAAGTAACAGATATTTTTGCAGAGTGCAGTATTGATTACGATAAAAATTCAGAAATAACCAAAAACTTTTATGCCATGGTGCAAAACAAGTTTCATTTTGCAATTACAGGAAAAACAGCAGCAGAAATTATTCACCAGTCGGCTAACAAGAAGAAAGACAATATGGGGCTTACTACTTGGAAAAATGCACCTGAGGGGCGTATACTAAAATCGGATGTGATTGTAGCTAAAAATTATTTACAAGAAAAAGAAATAAGCCAACTGGAAAGAACCGTAACAGGCTATTTTGATTATATTGAAAGCTTGATAGAACGCGAAAACACTTTTACCATGCAACAATTGGCTGAAAGTGTAAACAAGTTTTTGACATTTAACGAATACAAAATATTGGAAGGCAAGGGCAGTATTTCAAAACTGCAAGCTGATAAAAGAGCAATTAAGGAATACGATGAGTTTAATAAAACTCAAAAAATCATTTCAGACTTCGATAAGGAAATCAAAAAATTAGGAAAGAAAAAATAAGCTATGGAATTAAAACCATATCAACAACAAGTAATCAACGACCTTGCTCTGTTTTTGGAAAACATACAGGAAACCAAAGACGTGAAAGAAGCATTTTATAATTTTTGGGTAAAGCATCCAAGAACGCCTTTGTTTCCGTATTCAGGCACAGCCATTGAACCCTACAAAAACAATGTTCCCCGTGTTCCGCACATTTGCGTAAAAGTGCCAACGGCAGGTGGTAAAACCTTTATTGCCTGCAACGCCATTAAAACCATTTTTGATGCCTTTGCTTACGACAAACCCAAAGCCGTTGTTTGGTTGGTTCCGTCCATAACCATTTTAGACCAAACCATTAAAAACCTTAAAGACACCAATCACCCTTATCGCCAAAAAATCAATTCTCATTTCGGCAACAAAGTAGAAGTATTTGACAAAGCAGAATTATTGCAGGGAAGTGGATTTAACGCCACTTCGGTAAAAGAGCAACTGAACATTTTTGTTTTGAGTTTTGACAGCATACGCACCGCCAACAAAGAAGGCAGAAAAGTATTTGAGCAAAACGGCTCATTGCAATCATTTGAAGCATTACTTGGCAAAGACGAAGAAATATCGTTGATGAAAGTGATGCAATACTTAAACCCAATGATAGTGGTGGACGAAAGCCACAATGCCGAAACGGATTTAAGTGTGGATATGCTCAAAGAGTTTAACCCTTGTTTTATTCTTGACCTTACCGCCACGCCACGTAAAAACAGCAACATCATCAGCTTTATTGATGCACTGGAGTTGAAAAAGGAAAACATGGTGAAACTGCCTGTGATTGTTTACAACCATCAGGACAAAACAGAAGTCATCAATTCCGCTTTGCAATTGCAAAAACGCTTGGAATTGCAAGCCATTGAAGAAGAAAAGAAAGGCGGAAAATACATTCGTCCTATTGTGTTGTTTCAGGCACAACCGAAAAACGGTTCAGCCTTTTTGAACGCAGAAGAAGAAAAATCTAATGTTCAGAAACTGAAAGAAAAACTTATTGAGTTGAAAATACCTGCCGAACAAATTAAAATCAAAACGGCAAACATCAACGAAATAAAAGGCATTGATTTGATGAGCAAAGACTGTGAAATCCGCTACATCATTACCATAAACGCATTAAAAGAAGGTTGGGACTGTCCGTTTGCTTACATCTTGGCATCATTGGCAGACAAGAGTTCGGCAGTTGATGTTGAACAGATTTTAGGCAGAGTTTTACGCCAGCCATATGTGATGAAACATAACTTTCCGTTGCTCAATTTGAGTTATGTTTTAACAGCATCGTCCAAATTCCTTGACACATTAGACAATATTGTGAAAGGCTTGAACAAAGCAGGTTTCAGTGACAAGGATTATAAATTAGCTGACCCTGCCATGTTAGAAGAAGCTAAAAAGCAAGACCCGTTACAACAATTGACCGTTTTCCCAACTACCGAAATACCAACGGAAGATATTACTTCAGACATTGACACCACCCGAATTTCTGTTCCATCAGAAACAGAATTGTCAAATACGACCGTTTCAGAAATAGAAAAAACTGCCATTGAACAAAATGAAGCATTTGAAAAAACGGTTTCCGAAATGGAAGCCAACCATACAACGGCATTGCCAAACGAAATACAACAACTTGTGAAAACATATAGTATTAAAGACATTTTCAGAGAACAGGCAGAGCAAATCAATTTGCCACAGTTTTATTTGAAAGTTCCTGCCAACGACTTGTTTGGCAAGAAAGAAGAAGAATTGCCTTTAGAAAAAGAAAATCTTTTAGAAGGTTTTGCATTGAGCAAAGCCGACACCAACATTGCGTTTGACAGCATTACTTCCGAACTCTACAAAGTTGACTTAGACGAAACTAAAAACGAACATACACCAACACCCTTTAAAATTGATGGTGTTTTAAAGGAGAATTTACTGACTTATATACTTGACCCTTCTCGTAAAAATAGCAGGGTAAAGAATTTCACCAAACGTATCATGGATATAATTGGCAATATGTATCCAATTCCAGATAAAGAAATAGAGAAATACATCAACCGAATTTTAGAAGATTTTAATGACGAGCATTTCAGTGATTTTGCAAATAATGAGTATACTTATACTGACAAAATAAAACATAAAATAAAGTCACTTTCTGAACAGTTTGCAGAGAAGAAATTCAAAGACTTTTTAGACACCGACAAAGTGTTTATAAAACCATCTTTTACTCTACCTAAAAATATTATTCCAGGTGTTCCACCTGCAAAAGAAATCCCAAAATCGCTTTACGAGAAAGAAGGAAGTATGAACGGTTTTGAAGAACGTGTAATTAATGAAATTGGTAACATGGCAAACATTGCTTTCTGGACAAGAAACATAGAAAGAAAAGGATTTAGAATTAACGGCTTTGTAAATCATTATCCCGACTTCATTATTCAGACAAAAAGCGGCAAGACAATTTTATTAGAAACCAAAGGCGACCATTTAGACGCAGAACAAAAAATAAGACTTGGCGGACTTTGGGCAAGTAAATCAGGAAATAATTATCGTTATTTCATGGTTTATGAAAGAAGGACAGTTGAAGGAGCATATAGGTTAGAAGACTTTTTAAATATTATCAAAGACATTTAGCTAATGTGTTTAATTATGCCCTTGCCAAATCTAGCAAACTAATGCTAAAGACAAGTTTGACAAAGAGTGCGTCTGTTCTAATGCACAATCTACAGACAATCAAGACGAAAAAAACGAACCTCTAACATTTAGAAAAAAAACAAATGCCCGCTCCGTACTCATTTAAGTCGGGCATTTTAATTTCTTAAAATCTATATTCGTTCAGCTTTAAAAAGCTATCTCTGTTTCTTGGCTACTCCAATGCTCATCAACGCCCATCCTGAAATAAAAAACACACCTCCAATTGGAGTTAGCACACCCAATCCTCCCAAACCCACTTGTCCATTAGCTTTCAACAATGCTAATGCATACAAAGAGCCACTGAACAATAGAATGCCAGTGATAAAACAATAAGCTGCCCAAATTAGGCTTCTGTTTCTTTGTTCGTTTAATAAAAAACCAACTAAAATCAGTGCAATGCTGTGGTACATTTGATACCTAACTCCTGTTTCAAAAGTGATGATTTGATCGGCAGGAAGAATTTGTTTCAAGGCATGTGCACCAAACGCACCAAGGATTACAGCAATTCCAGCAAGTGCGGCACCAAGCGAAATTATGGATTTATGTTGCATGGGTCAATGATATTTATAAGGTCTTCAATAGGATTATTTTCTACATCAAAGATAAAATGACTTTGATTGTAATAGACTTCTCTTGCGACCAAAAGGTTAGATAATGCCACGTCTGAAAGTTCATGGAGTAGGGGTCTAACTTTGGTGTCATTTATCAAATGGTTTAAAATATAAGTTGTGGAGGCTTTTAAATAAACAACTGTTCCAAATTGTTTCATGATGGATAGGTTTTCATCGTTGGCTACCAAGCCGCCACCCGTACTACAAATAGTCAACTTTTTTTGTCGAACAACTCGGTCGAGCATTTTTCGTTCCAAGGCTCTGAAATAAACTTCTCCTGTTTCTTGGATAAGTACTGGAATAGTTTGATGAGTGTGTTTTTCAATCAGCTCATCGGTGTCCATTAATTGAGCACCAAAATGTTGTGCTAATTGTTTACCCATTGTTGTTTTGCCCACACCGGGCATTCCTACTAAAAAGATAATTTGATTTACCATTTTCCTTCAATGAATTTCCAAATGGTCAGCAGTGCCATGTCGGTGGCAATTTCTTTATTTTTATTTCGGTCGTAGGTAAAATGGAATTTTTTTGATTGGGTAATTGTTCCATCGCTCACGCCAATCCAAACCGTTCCTACTGGCAACTTGTCGTCCATTGCAGGACCTAAAATGCCGGTAATTCCTAAGCCAAAATCTGCTTTCAGCTTGGTTTGTGCACCGATTGCCAAGGCTTCTGCCACTTCGCTACTTACTACACCAAATTCTTGTATTGTTGAGGGGGAAACGCCAACTAAATCAGATTTAATATCTTGATTGTAGCATACAATGCTGCCTCTAAAGAATTGAGTTGCGCCAGGAATTTGAGTGAGTTTATGACTAATATTACCTCCTGTACAACTTTCAGCAATGCCAATAGTTTGATGTTTTTGTTTCAGCACTGAAGCTAAAACTTGTTCTATCGGAAGGTCATCAAGCAATACAACATATTCTTGAATTCTTTCAGCAATTAAACCCACATAATGTTCCACTTCTGCAATTAATGCTTGCTCTTTTTTTCCTTTTCCAGTCAAGCGAAGTTTAACGGTTCGGTTGTTGGGCAAGTAAGCCAGTTTGATATGTTCAGGTAATTGTTGTTCTATAGATTCAATTTTTTCAGCCAAAAAACTTTCACCAATTCCAGCAGTAAAAATAGATCGATGAACAATTGGTTCGCTAATAAATTGTTTTGAAAGTTGAGGTAAAACATGGTCGCTCATGATGCCCATCATTTCATTAGGCACACCAGGCATAGAAATAATAATAACATTATTTTTTTTGAAAAGCATACCAGGAGCGGTTCCTCTTGAATTAAAGAGCACTTCGCAATTGTCGGGGACTTCTGCTTGTTTCAAATTTCGTGTGAGCATTGGCAGGTTTCTAGCTTCAAAAATGGATTTAATCTGTTCCTCCACTTTTGCATTCATCACTAATTGTCCACCGAAATAGTCGCACAACAATGGCTTTGTGATGTCGTCTGCAGTTGGTCCAAGTCCACCAGTGATGAGCACAATCGTTGTTGTTTCAATAGCATCGTTGAGCGCATCAATAATATCTTTTTTGTTATCGCCAACAGCAACCCTTTTCACCACATCAATACCAATGAGGTTGAGTTGTTGCGCTATCCATGCTGAGTTAGTATCGATGGTTTGACCGATAAGTAATTCATCGCCAATTGTGATAATGCTTGCTTTAATAGGGTTCATGATTTGTCGAGTTTTGAATCGAAGAAAGGGTTAAGTTTTGAAGCTAGAATTTCAGGCATATTTACTTTTGATTTATCAGTCTGGTCATAAAAAACCAAAGTAGTTAAGCCTTTGTTTAAAAGCTGATTTTGTTCGTTGTAAAGCTCAGAATGAAATTGAATTTTTGGACCCGTTGGCAATTCTTTCAATATGGTTTTCACCATAATTAAATCATCATATTTTGCTGGTCTGAAATATTGCGCATTCAATTCCACAACAGGCATCAAAATGCCCATTGCTTCCAACTCTTTATAAGAAAACCCCAAAGCTCTAATAGCTTCTGCTCTGCCTACTTCATAATAAAGCGCATAGAAACCATAATAAAGAAAACCCATTTGGTCGGTTTCGCCATAACGAACCCTAATTTGTGTGGAAGATGAATACACAGTGAAGGTTTAAATGTTTTTAATATTGTAAATACCGTTTGCTTGCTCGGTGCAAGTGATGGTTAAATCATTAATGCAAACATGCTTTGGAAGTGAGGCACAGTAAAAAACAATATTGGCAATATCTTCAGCTTGCAACGGAGTGATGTTTTTATATACATTGTCAGCACGTTCTTGGTCTCCTTTGAAACGAACTAATGAAAATTCGGTTTCAGCCATGCCAGGATGAATGGCAGTAACTTTAATGTTATAAGGCAACAAATCAACCCGCATCGATTGACTAAGGGCGTCCACAGCAAATTTGGTAGCACAATACACATTCCCGTTTTTATATACCAGTTTACCAGCAGTCGAACCAATATTGAAAATATGCCCATGACCTTGATTTTTCATCAGTGGCACAATTTGTTTGGTTACATAAAGCAAGCCTTTTACATTGGTGTCAATCATTACATCCCAATCGTCCATATCACCATCTTCGATACTGGACATTCCCGAAGCCAAGCCTGCATTATTGACCAAAATATCAATGGGAATGGCATTGTTTTTCAAGAAAGCAAGTGCGTCTTCTGTGGCTTTCCTATCCCGAACATCAAATTCGAGACAAGTGACTGTTGTATTGAAATTTTGGGCTAATTCAGATTTTAAGTTCTCTAATCTTTCTTTTCTTCTTCCTGTTATTATGAGGTTATATTGATGCTGAGCAAAAAGGGTAGCGATTGCTTTCCCAAATCCAGATGTAGCACCCGTAATCAAAATTGTTGGTTTCATTGTGGCTTTCTTAAACTGTGTAAAGATACAATTGGAATAAGAGATGCGAGAGAAGAAATCATCAGTAATAAAAGCTGAAATAGGGTTTTGAAATAAAATCCTTACATTTATAAAGCAATAAGATGATCCTTTTTTAAAAATTGGTTCAATTATTGCATCGTTGTTCAAGATGATATTTTATTCATTACAAAACACAAAAATGAGCAACTATGAATAGGATTATTTCTACCTCTAGCTTAATAATAATATTCTTTTTTTCATTTTTTTTCAAGGTTCAGGCGCAATCCACTCAGTTGACCGACCCTGCTTTTCAGCATGGTGAAAAAATAACTTATACGGTATTTTATAATATTATAGGCATGTATGTGAATGCGGGAACAGCTTATTTCAAAACGAGTTTAGAACAGTTCAATAAAAAAGATGCCTTTCATGTTGTGGCAGAAGGATTCACCAACAAAAAATATGATTGGATTTTCAAAGTGAGAGACCGTTATGAAAGTTATTTTTCTCCAGACAATTTGCTTCCCTTAAAATTTATTCGCAACATAAGCGAAGGAGGATTTAAGCATCACGAGGAAGTAACTTTCGATCCAGATCAAAATATTGCTGTAACCAATACCAAAAAAGTGTTTAAAACCAAAGGTGCGGTTTTGGATGTTATTAATGCCATTTATTATGCAAGAAGCATAGATTATTCGGCATATGCACCTGGAGATAAAATTCCTTTCAATATGTTTTTAGGAGAACAAGTATATAATATGTATATACGTTATATTGGAAAAGAAGTTATACAAACTAGGTATGGAAAATTTGCTGCCATTAAGCTAAAGCCTTTATTATTGAAAGGTTCGATGTTTGATGGTGGTGAAAACATGACTTTGTGGGTGACGGACGATGCTAATCATATTCCTGTTCGTGCAGAAAGTCAGATTACAGTTGGTAGTGTAAAAATTGATTTAATGGAATACAACAATCTTCGATTCCCATTGAAATCATTATTGGCACTTGGTAGTGAATAATTCAAATGGTTACATAAAAAAAGGCTGACTCAATTGAGTCAGCCTTTTTTATTGTTTGCTATTTTTATTTTACTTCTTCAAATTCAGCATCTGCTACACCGCCATCATTATTTCCAGTAGGTTGTGCTTGTTCCGCAGCACCTTCTTGTTGTTGCGCGTTGTAGATATGTTGACTAGCAGTTTGCCAAGCAGCATTTAACTCTTCCATTGCTTTGTCAATTGCATTCAAATCTTCAGACTTGTGTGCTTCTTTCAAGCTATTAACAGCAGTTTCGATTTTAGCTTTTTCATCAGCAGGAATTTTATCGCCGTAGTCTTTTAATTGTTTTTCAGAATTGAAAATCAAACCATCAGCCATATTCATTTTCTCTACTTTTTCTTTCACAAGTTTATCACTTTCTTCATTGGCTTTAGCTTCATTTTTCATTTTCTCGATTTCTTCTTTACTCAAGCCAGAACCTGCTTCAATTCTGATGTTTTGTTGTTTTCCAGTTCCTTTATCTTTTGCTGTTACATGAAGAATTCCATTAGCATCGATGTCGAAAATAACTTCAACTTGCGGAACACCGCGTGGCGCTGGTGGAATACCATCTAAGATAAATCGACCAAGTGATTTGTTGTCTTTTGCCATTGGGCGTTCACCTTGAAGGACATTAATTTCAACACTTGGTTGGTTGTCACTTGCTGTTGAAAACACTTCACTTTTCTTAGTTGGAATTGTTGTGTTGCTCTCAATCAATCGAGTCATTACTCCACCCATTGTTTCGATACCAAGAGATAATGGAGTAACGTCAAGAAGTAATACATCTTTAATATCACCGGTCAAAACACCACCTTGAATAGCTGCACCAATTGCTACAACTTCATCAGGGTTTACACCTCTGTGTGGTTTTTTGCCAAAGAACTTTTCAACAACCTCTTGCACTTTAGGAATTCTAGTTGAACCACCAACTAGGATTACTTCGTCGATATCAGAAGTGCTCATTCCAGCATCTTTCAATGCGCGGCGACAAGGCTCTAAGGTACGCTCAATCAATGAATCAGCTAGTTGCTCAAACTTCGCACGCGTTAATTTTCTTACCAAGTGTTTTGGAACACCGTCAATTGCTGTGATGTAAGGAAGGTTGATTTCAGTTTCTTGAGAAGAAGATAATTCAACTTTTGCTTTCTCAGAAGCTTCTTTCAAACGCTGCCAAGACATTGGGTCTTTGTGTAAATCAACACCTTCGTCATTTTTGAATTCAGCAGCCAACCAATCCATGATAACTTTGTCGAAGTCATCACCACCTAAGTGAGTATCACCATTTGTTGATTTAACTTCAAAAACGCCATCACCTAATTCTAAAACAGATATATCAAATGTTCCACCACCAAGGTCGAATACTGCAATCTTTGAATCTTTATGTTGTTTATCAAGACCGTAAGCAAGTGCTGCTGCTGTAGGTTCGTTGATAATTCTACGAACGGTTAAACCAGCAATTTCACCAGCTTCTTTAGTTGCTTGTCTTTGAGCGTCATTGAAATAAGCTGGAACAGTAATAACTGCTTCTTTCACTTCTTGACCCAAAAAGTCTTCAGCTGTTTTCTTCATTTTTTGAAGCACCATTGCTGAAATTTCTTGTGGTGTGTATAATCTTCCATCTATGTCAACACGTGGCGTATTATTTTCACCTTTTACAACTTTGTAAGCATTGTGTTTCAATTCTTCAGTTACCTCATCATGTCTGCGACCCATGTAGCGCTTGATAGACATGATGGTGTTAATAGGGTTTGTGATAGCTTGACGTTTTGCTGAATCACCAACTTTACGCTCTCCATTTTTCAGAAAAGCAACAATTGATGGGGTAGTGCGACGACCTTCATCGTTTGCAATAACCACAGGTTCGTTTCCTTCCATTACAGAAACGCAAGAGTTGGTAGTTCCTAAGTCAATTCCGATAATCTTTGCCATATAGTTTGTTTTATTGTTTCTATTTGTTTTCTACAGTTTACAATACATGTGCCACCTCGATTTTCCGTGAAATATTGTCATGTTTTCTGACAGACTTTGGGAAATAAAGACAATAAGTGTCTCATTTTAAAGAACTAGAGACAATATTGCCATTTTAATTAAATATCGTGAGTCTTTATATTATTATAAATATTATTATTAAATTATATGCATAAAAAAATGGCTGTCTCAAAAGGGCAGCTCTTTTTTGTTTTAATATAGTATAAAAAG
>CAZNVQ010000090.1:0-10960 GCA_964576425.1 uncultured Flavipsychrobacter sp.
GACAACATTTTGCGAAGGAAGCAATGTGTTGTTGGAAGCGAATACAGAAGTAGGATTAACATATCAATGGCAAAAAGATGGTGTTGATGTAACTGATTCAACGAATGAGAGTTTCACAGCATCAGAGAGTGGCGATTACACTGTTGTGGTGACGAATGCAAATAATTGTATTGCTACTTCATCAATTGAAACTATTGTAGTGAATCCAAATCCTATAGCCACAATACCAACGGATTTAACAGTTTGTCATGATGGAACTATTAGTATTTCAAGTTCTGTTAATGGTGGAACAACACCATATACTTATTCGTGGAATGGTCCAAATAGTTTTAATGCTTCAACAGAAGATTTAATTATAGCGAATGCAAATTCAACAGATCACACAGGAGATTACACCTTAGTAGTTACAGATGATAAAGGTTGTTTAAGTGACCCTGTAGTAACTGCTGTAACGGTATTAAATCAAGTTGTTGTTACAGTAACTCCTGATGCAACCTATTGTTATGCATCTGAAATATCATTAGATGCAAGTGCAGTTGGTGGAACAGGGGTTTATAATAGCTATGCTTGGCAAGGTCCCAATAGTAGTACATTTTCGGGTGCAACCATACAAGTAAATCTTTCTGCAAGTAGTGGAGATGAAGGCAATTATGAAATAATAGTTACTGATGACTTTGGATGTACTGGAACAAATAGCACTAATGTTACTGTTGGCAATGAAATAATTGCAAACGCTGGTTTAGATGCAACACTTTGTAACAACGCAACAATTGTTCTTAATGGTTCAGCAAGTGGGGGAACTGGTAATTTTGATGAATATACATGGACAGGACCACTTTCCTTTTCGTCAAGTAATCAGGATGAAACAATTGATAATGCAACAAATAGTAATTCTGGTTTATACACTTTAGTAGTTAAAGACGATGCTGGTTGCTTATCAGCACCGTCTGAAGTTAATATAACAGTAACTACGCCTATTGATGTAACAGCTGATAATAATTCACCTTATTGTGATGGCGCAACAGTTAATTTATCTGCATCTGCTTCAGGTGGAACAGCACCATATACTTATGTTTGGACAAATGAAAACCAAGATGTAATTACAAATGGTGAATTATTTGGAGCCTCAAGTACAATGAATGGAATATATGCTGTTACTGTTACTGATGATTTAGGTTGTGTTGGTTCAGACCAAATTAATTTGATTGTTTCTGATCCTATATTGGCTTATGCAGGTGACGATTCTGTAAGATGTTATGGAACAGCAATTAATCTATATGGATTTGCAACAGGAGGTTCTGGTGTTTATGCCAATTATAATTGGACGGGTCCGAATGGTTTTAGCGTAAATGCTCAAAACACCAATGTCTCTAACAATGCTTCAGTTGTTAATAGTGGTTCCTATGTTTTAGAGGTTTCAGATAATTCAGGATGTAATAGTGCTCCAGTAACTATAAATATAACTGTAAATAATCCAATAACTACAGCAGTTAGCAATGATACAGCTTATTGTTTTGGATCAACTTTTAGTATAAATGTTGATGCACAAGGAGGTTCAGGAGTATATTCATATAATTGGACTACACCTAATAATTCTTCTTTGACCGATCAAAATCCTGAAATACAAGATGCAGGACCTAATGAATCCGGCAAGTATTATATCAATGTTTATGATGACGCTGGTTGTGCAAGTGAAACAGACTCTGTAAACATTGTGATTAACACTTTTATCCTTGTTGATGCAGGAAACGATATTACGAGTTGTTATGGTTCAACAGTACAATTTAATGCGTCAGTTTCAGGTGGAACTAGTCCTTACTCTTTAGTATGGACAAATGCTGCTGATGATGTTATTTCTGGTGGTATAATTAATGTAGCAACAGATAATGAGAATGGAGATTACACCATAACTGCAACAGATGATATTGGCTGTTCGGCTACAGATGTTGTAAACTTATCTGTTTTGAGTCCAATTGTATTAACTGCTTCTAATGACACTATTTACTGTGATGGTGCAACAATCAATCTTGAAGCTAGCGCCACTGGTGGTTCTGGTGTTTTTGATGCAAGTTCTTATTCTTGGATAGGTCCTAACTATAATTCAAATATTCAAAATCCATCTATTTATAATGCAACTGGCATTAATGCAGGGGACTATAAAGTGGTTGCTATTGATGATTATGGTTGTGTAAGTGACACAAGTGTAGTTGGGATCAATGTTTATAATCCATTAGTTATTACAACCGATAATAATGCTTCATGTTATGGTGAGGATGTAACACTAACTTATACAATTTCGGGTGGTACTGGAGACTTAAATTGGGCTTGGACAACGCCAAACAATAGTGTTTTAACAGATGAAATACCTGTAATTGTCGGAGCAACAACAGCTGATAATGGGGACTATTCATTAATAGTAACTGATGAAATAGGCTGTCAAAGCAACGAATCAATTACAAATGTCCAAGTAGGTGATGATATTGTTGCTATTGTTAGTAACGATGCTTCATGTATTGGTTCTCCATTGACTCTTTCTGCAAGCATAATAGGTGGTACCGGTTCATATCTGACATATTGGACAAATTCAAATGGAGATACAATTACAAATGGAATTATTCCAACAACAACAATTGATAATGAAGGAGATTATAATTTAGAGATATATGATGGAAGTGGATGTCGTTCAACAGATAATATCACATCAGTAACTTTCTTTGAAACACCAACAGGTGAAGCTTCTGGGTTTAATGTTTCTCAAATAGGTTCAGATTCACTATTTGTTAGCTTTGACCGTGGTGATGGTGACGGAGTAATTGTTTTGATGAGTGAAGGAGCGCCGGCAACACTTGAACCATCATGTGGAACAGTTTTTAATGACCAAGATAGCACGTCTGTAAATTTTAACGATATCAATCTTTCTACACTTGGAAATGCGAAAGTGATATATAACTCACGCCAAACAGATGCATCAGTTGAATTAGCTATTGGCGGATTAAATTTCAACACCCATTATTATTTTACAATCTATGAATATGATTCAAGTAATCACGGAACATCATATTTGATAAGTCCAAATTTAACAGGTGATGAAACAACTTCATTTAAACCAACAACAATTGCAACTAATATTAAATTAGAAAATGTTAGCAATACAAGCGTAACCGCTAAATGGACAAATGGTAATGGGATTTCTAGAATTGTAGTATTACAGAAAAATGATACACTTCTTTCTGGTTTATTGCCTGTTGATGGGGTTGATTACACACCAAGTATGACACTTGGTCAAGGTGATTCATTAGGACTTGGATTATATGTAATTTACAAGGGCACTGATAGTATTTTGAACATAACTGGTCTAGATCCGTTTGGATTGTATACAATAGGGATTTTCGAATATAATGAACAATCAGGTGATTTTAGATATAGTGATCCTTCATTATTAGGATTTAGAACGTCAGCTATGGTAGCTAGTAATATTAATAAATATAATTTACAAGTAAAATATACAAATCCAACTTCTGAGCGTGGTGTACTTGTTTTAGTTAAGCCAAATAGTTCAATTACTTCGACTCCAGTAAATGGCGTTGATTATATGGCTTCAAAAAATAAAAACATTTATTTTGATACTACCTTAATCCCTAAGGTAGGAGATGCCTACGCAGTATTTAATAGCAGAAACAGAGAAGCTTTAACAAACCCAAGTCACTACACCTTAAATTTGTTTGATTTATCAGTTGATACACGTTATTATTTTGAGGTTTATGAGTGGGATACTTTGACCAATAATTATTATTATCACCCTGAATTACAATTTGATGTAAAAACATTATTAGGAGCACCAAATACGCCATCTAAAAATATGAGATTTGAAAATGTAACTCCTACAAGTTGCAAAATCAAATGGACTAATGGTAATGGTTTAGGCCGAGTATTAATTGTTAAAGAAAAAGTTGGTAATAACTCGTTGAGTGCAAAACCTATTGATAGCTTAACTTATGCTGCCAATAATGTTTATACTCTTGGCGACACTATGAGTATAGGAATGTCTTCAACTTTTAGTGGTAAGCATTACGTTGCTTATAATGGTTCAGATAGTTCTGTAACAGTAACTGGACTAACACCATTTACAACATATATGTTTGGCGTAATTGAATATAACGGTAATCCTGGATTTGAAAATTACAGAACAACATATCCTACACTTACGGTAACTACACAAGGAATTAGAATCACAAATGTTCAAACAAAGAAAATGACTATAACATTTGCTCATAGCACGAATAAAGGGGCGTTAGTTTTAGTGAAAGAAGGCACACCAATCATAACTCATCCTAACTCAGGAGTTGCATATGCTGGTCCAACTTACACCACTCAACCATCGACACCATTCTCTATTTCTTTTAATCAAGCAATTGATTCAATGGCTGTTATAGATGGTGCCAAAGTTGTTTATAAAAATCCAAATTCAACTCCTGTTGCGAAGTCATTCATATTGAGAGATTTAAAACCTTCTATTAGATATTACATCGCCGCGTATGAATGGGATAGCACCAATGGTTTGTACAATTTGACTAATTATATTACAGCAGATACTATAACAGAATTAACGAACCCAACATCTGTCGCTAAAAATTTGACAATTTCTCAAGTGACTTCATCAAGTATGAAGGTAAGCTGGGCAAATGGAAATGGTAGCAGAAGAATAGTGGTTGTGAAATCAGGAACAACAGTAAATGGAGTACCACAATCAAATACAACATATATTGCCAATAATCAATTTGGAACAAGTGACACGTTGCCTTTACCCAATAACGCAACCAATGTTGGTAAGAATTATGTTGTTTACAATGGTTCGGACACCTCAGTAACTATAAATGGATTGAATTCAAATACTCAGTATTTTGTTAGAGTCTTTGAATATAATGGAATAAATCCAAACCAATATGGCGTAGGTTCCGCTGTGGTAAGTGCTAAAACCACTGCTGACTTTATTAACCTCAAAAAAGAAGGTATTACTTATAGTCAAAACTTTGACTCAATTGGAATCAATGGATTGCCAGAAGGTTGGCAGTCAACTGATTTAACTGTTGATGCCAATACAGGAAGTGAGGGTGCTTCAGGTGTTTATCACTTTGGTGGTGGTGATTATCCAGTTGAGGATCGCACTTTAGGCATTATTGGCAACAATCAAGTTGGTGTGAAATTGAGAAACGGTACACCAAAAACAATTACAAGTATTTTGATTAGATACAAAGGAATACAGTGGAGAAAAGGAGGCAATTCAACGCCTACTGAGCCAGATACTTTAGCGGTTCAATACTCAACAGATGCTTATTCATTAACTGACCCTAAAATTTATTTATCATCAACTCCTGCAACATGGGTTAATGCAACTAATAATACTTGGCTCAATAATGATAACATTAATTTTATGTCATTACAAACAGGAGCAGGGGCAGCTTCATTGAATGTAGCCAATCAACTACCTAGTCAACTCCGCAGTGCTTCTATCACTGGACTTAACCTTGTAACTGGTCAAACAATTTTCATCCGATTTAATAATCTAGGTAGCCACGGCGATGCTTTGGCAATCGATTCTCTTGAAATTGTTCCATTCAGTAACACGATTGTTGGAGGAGGTATTGTTTCCAATAGCTCATTGAGTGATTTGAATATTGTAGGTGGATCAGTAACACAATCGCAAAATTCTGTTACCATTAGCAATGCTATGAATATTGAAAATGGAACTACTTATAACATGGCAGATGTCGCAGCTCGTAGCTTGAAGCTAAATGGTCGTTTATATTCAAATAATGACATTGGAAACGGTCAATTTGCGACTGGAGCCCTTTCTTCAATTAACGTTGCTAACAACTCTAGAACGTATAATTTATATTTTGACAATTCAAATAATATAATGCGTAATCTGGTGCTTAGTGGTGGAGCATCTGCTCAAATCATGAGCAGCTTAAATATAGCTAGCGGTAGTCAATTTGGAACAGTAACAGTTGGAACTTCTAACGCACCGAGTATCTTAAACTCAAATGGTAATTTAACTATTAAGAGTGATACAACAGGTTCTGGCTCAATCAGCCCAATTTTTGGTACAATCATCGGTGATGTCAATATTGAACGTGCTATGACTTATAAATCAGGCAACCGTTTCATGGGACATCCATTTACTGATAATATCGATTTATCACAATTGAATACAACCGCAACGCTTGATTTTAGTGGTCCAACCCAAAATATTTGGTACTTTGATGGGTCAGTTACAAATGTTTCAACAGCAACTGCATTTTTGACAAACTCGTCGTGGAGAGATTTTATGAATGTTTCAGATAATTGGAATGCTCAGTCAGTTATACGCTACAATAAAGGTCTAGGAGCGAACACAATAAGTCTAACTGGTGCAATCAATCAAGGCACACAAACTTTAATGCTAAACGGAAATGCTGGTTCACTAATGCTTTTAGGTAACCCTTATCCTTCTGGTGTTAAAATGGCTAATGTGCTCAATTCTGCTACTGGAATTGGTGATACTGTATGGATTTATAATATCAACAACAATACATTTAAATCATACACAGCTGCAAACTGGCATTCTGCAAACTTGCCAATGTTCGGTGTAATTGCAGTGAGAATGACTGGAAATTCTGCAGCTTTAGTGTTTAATGAATCTAATAAATCAGCAACTCCTTCTGCAAATACGTTCTTCCGTCCTGAAGGTGATGATGAAGAGACAAATGACCAAAACACCCAACAAAATGGTGTGAGCAATACAGTTTCTGATTTGTCATTCACTATGGCACCAAACCCAGCTGATGATTTGGTAACTATCAGAATCAATGGTCAAAATGAAGAAAGCAAAGCTCAATTAAGAATCACTTCAATGACAGGTCAAATTGTGTTGACTTCTGAAATTCCATCAGTTGAACATAGCCAAATAACAATCCCTCTAAACTCACTTCCAAAGGGAATGTATGTTGTTGAATTAGTTGTTGGTGAACAAAAAATAAGTCAACAATTGATTAAACTTTAATAATTTCATTTATCATGTTTTGAAGCCTCGAATTTTCGAGGCTTCATTTTTTAATAGAAATACCTTTTCATTAAGTCAACTTATTTAATACCATTTCAATTAATTACCTTCGCAACATTATATTTCAAGAAAATGAATGCAGCTAAAAAAGTATATGATAACGTATTGCAAACTATAGGCAATACACCTCTAATTCGATTAAACAAAGTAACAGCCGATCTTCCTTGTCCGGTTTATGCCAAAGTAGATTTTTTCAACCCAGGTAATTCAATAAAAGATAGAATGGCGCTGAAAATGCTCGAAGTCGCTGAGCAAGAAGGCAAAATTAAACCCGGAGGAACAATCATTGAAGGTACTTCAGGAAACACTGGAATGGGTCTAGCTCTTGCCGCAATCATCAAAGGGTATAAATGCATTTTTGCGACTACAGATAAACAATCAAAAGAAAAAGTTGATATCCTTAAAGCTGTTGGCGCTGAAGTAATTGTATGTCCAACAAATGTAGAACCCGAAGACCCACGTTCATATTATTCTGTTTCAAAAAGATTAGCAACTGAAATTCCAAACAGCTGGTATGTTAATCAATACGACAATCTTGCAAATAGACAAGCGCATTATGAAAGCACTGCTCCTGAAATTTGGGAACAAACCAACGGAAAAGTAACTCATGTTGTTGTAGCCTCTGGAACTGGCGGAACTATTACAGGCATAGGGATGTTTATGAAAGAAAAGAATCCTGATGTAAAAATGTGGGCAATCGATTCTTATGGTTCCTTGTTAAAAAAATGGTTCGAAACAGGTGAATTAGATATGAATGAGGTTTATCCTTATATATCTGAAGGTTTTGGTGAAGATTTTTTACCCCAAAACTATATCCATGATGTTATCGATCATTTTGAAAAAGTGACGGATAAAGATGGTGCTGTAATGGCAAGAAGAATCGCCAAAGAAGAAGGT
The DNA here is from genome assembly GCA_964576425.1 of uncultured Flavipsychrobacter sp. Taxonomy (GTDB): domain Bacteria; phylum Bacteroidota; class Bacteroidia; order Chitinophagales; family Chitinophagaceae; genus JAFIGV01. The sequence continues at coordinate 8,000 of CAZNVQ010000090.1, forward strand.
CTTTTCGTAGGTTATTCCGCTGGCTCTGTAATTGCTGGTCTTAAACAATTGAAACACTTATTGGAACCTACCGATCTTGTAGTTGTGGTGTTTCATGATCATGGAAGTCGTTACGTAGGAAAAATTTATAACGACGAATGGATGATGGATAGAGGCTTTTTAGAAGTAGAAACGGTAAGAGATTTAATTGGTGGGCTCGGAAGAAGAAGACTTGTAACCGTTGACCATGATGCACAGGTACGCAATGCCATGGAACTCATGAAAAAATATGACATTGAGCAAATCCCAGTTATGAAAAATGGTGAAATTGTTGGTGCTGTGAATCAAGCTGGTTTATTCAAAAAACTTATGGAGCAAGCAGAAATTCGTGATTTCAACATCGCTGATGTAATGGAAGCTCCATTACCAAGTGTTGAGATGGATATGCCGTTAGAAAGATTGAGTCATTTTATTGGCAAAGACAATGGCGCAGTTTTGGTTCGGGATGAAAGCGGACAATATCATATTTTAACAAAGTATGATGTCCTCAATGCGTTTAGTAAAGGATAGGTTATATGATTAAATTAATACGAAATATTATTTCAAAGCCGCCTATGGTCTTCCCATGGGTGGCTTCTTTTCATGTCTTCATGCTTGTTTTTACCTTGTGGCTAAATGTTAAAAATAGGACGTTGATTGTTAATATTTTCCCATTCTTGTGGATTGTTGGTTACATGATAAGTTGGCTTGGCACTTGTTTACTCAAGAAATGGGCAGGTTTTAGCTATGTCTTGCTTACAATTGCTAATCTTGCACTTCATTATTTTTTGAAATCGCCAACATATATAGATTTATATACATTCAATTTTTACGAAGTAACTATCTTGTTCAGCTTCTTTTTTTTATTATATTATAAAAGACTTTTCTAATCATGTTAAAGTTTATAGACATGATTGGTCAAGAAGTTCATTTGGAACCTTTTCCCAAAAAAATTGTTTCACTTGTGCCTTCACAAACTGAATTACTTTTCGATTTAGGCTTGGAAAAAGAAGTTGTAGGCATAACAAAATTTTGTATTCATCCTGAAGTCTGGTTCAGAAATAAAAAAAGAGTAGGAGGTACCAAAAATATTTCAATCGAAGCTATAAAATCGCTTTCACCTGATTTAATAATAGCTAATAAGGAAGAAAATGTAAAGGAACAGATTGAGCAATTGGCTGCTACAACACCAGTTTGGGTAAGCGATGTTTCAGATCTTATTTCTGCTTTGAATATGATAAAGCATGTCGGAGAAATAGTTAATAAACCAAAGCAAGCTCATATTTTAATAGATGAAATTCAATCATGTTTTCAAACCTTAGAAAGCAATGTCCAGAAACTCAAGGTTTTGTACCTCATTTGGCAAAATCCTTGGATGTCCGTTGGGTCAGATACATTCATTCATGATATGATTTGTCGAATGGGTTGGCAAAATGTTGCTGAAAATCTTAAGCGTTATCCAGTCTTTTCAGAAGATGAAATTATAGTGGCACAACCTGATGTTGTTTTGCTTTCATCAGAACCTTTTCCTTTTAAAGAGAAACATATTCAGATTTTAAAAAATATCCTTCCCGCTTCTAAAGTATTGTTAGTGGATGGTGAAATGTTTAGCTGGTATGGAAGTCGATTGAGGTTAAGTTCAGCGTATTTTAAAGAATTAATAATATCATTAACTTGATATTACACATAATCATATATAATAATTGATAATAATCATATAGTATAATTTCACGCAATCATTACCTTTGCGCCAACCTAAAAAATAATTATTTATGGCTTCAACTAAAATACAAGAGTTGTTGGCTGACAAAGCCGAGTATTATTTAAATCACACTTCAAAAACTATTGATAAGTCTGCGTTGCATTTGCCTTCTGGAAACGCAATGGATGACATTTGGCAAGTTTCTAATCGCAACATTCAAACTGTTCGTAGTATCGCAGCTTTGCAAAATCATGGTCGTCTTGCAGGAACAGGTTATGTGTCTATTCTTCCAGTTGACCAAGGAATTGAACATAGTGCAGGAGCTTCTTTTGCACCAAATCCAATTTATTTTGATCCTGAAAATATTGTGAAACTTGCAATTGAAGGTGGTTGTAATGCTGTTGCTTCAACTTATGGCGTTTTAGGCGCAGTAGCTAGAAAATACGCTCACAAAATTCCTTTTATTGTTAAGGTAAATCACAATGAATTTATTTCATATCCAAATAAATTTGACCAAATAATGTTTGGTACAATCAAAGATGCTTGGAACATGGGAGCAACTGCAATTGGCGCAACAATTTATTTTGGTTCAGATGAAAGCAGTCGTCAAATTGTTGAAGTTGCAAAAGCTTTTGAATACGCACACGAGCTAGGAATGGCAACCGTTTTGTGGTGTTATTTGCGCAATAGTTCTTTCAAAAAAGACGGGGTTGATTATCACACTGCTGCAGACTTAACAGCTCAAGCTAATCATCTTGGTGTAACTATTCAAGCTGATATTATCAAGCAAAAATTACCAACGAATAATGGTGGTTATAACGCATTGAACTTTGGTAAAACACACAAGAAAGTTTATGACGAATTGACAACGGATCACCCAATCGATCTTTGTCGTTATCAAGTAGCGAATTGCTATATGGGTCGTGTTGGTCTAATCAACTCAGGTGGAGAATCAAAAGGCGCAAGTGATATGGCTGAAGCAGTTATGACTGCAGTTGTAAATAAGCGTGCAGGTGGAATGGGCTTGATAAGTGGTCGTAAAGCTTTCCAAAAACCAATGAATGAAGGTGTTTCTTTGTTAAACACTATCCAAGACGTTTACTTAGATAATAGCATCACAATTGCTTAATAAATCAAATCAATTAAAAAAAGTCGCATCATTTGGTGCGACTTTTTTTAGGCAATATGGTCAAAAATAGTTGGTTTTTGCTGTTGAATTAGTTTGAAATTTTATTTGTCAG
>CAZNVQ010000091.1:0-7011 GCA_964576425.1 uncultured Flavipsychrobacter sp.
CTTCAAATAATTTTCTCCAGAAGAAGCATATTGAGCCACAATACCCACTTTTTCTTTTCTTGCAATGCTATCCAAAGGCTCACTCCACTTTCCCATTCCTGATGCAAATATTTTATCAGAAATCATCCGAAATACTGGCGCAGCAACAGTCCCACCATAATAAGCGCCAGAGTTTGCTTTTGTCCTGATGACAACTGCAATGGTATATTTAGGCTTGTCTGTTGGGAAGTAGCCCACAAATGACCCTTGATAAACTCTATCTTTATATCCAATTCCTTTATCTGCAACTTGCGCTGTACCAGTTTTACCAGCAATTGTGTAATATGGTGATTGAATATGTTTTCCTGTTCCTGATAAGACAACCTCTTCGGCACATGCTTTTAATTGCGGAATCGCTTCATCAGGTGCAATTTTTTCAACTAAAACTTGTGGTTTAATGACTTTCACATCTTTTCCATATTCCCTAATGGCGCTCACCAAATAAGGCCTCATCATTTTACCACTATTTGCAACTGCATTGTATAACATACAAGTATGTAAAGGAGCAACTAAAACGCCATAGCCAGTGGCCATCCATGGTAAAGTAGTGGCACTCCAAAGATTAGTTCCAGGTAGAATAACTGCTGGTCTTCTTTCTCCAGCTAAGTCAATCCCAGTTCTATCAGTTAAATGCAATCTTTTAAGATGATCAACAAATTTTTGAGGTTGGGTACCATAATATTTTTGTGCAAGAGAAGCCAGTCCAACATTTGAAGAATGTGCAAAAGCTTCACGGATAGGCATTACACCAAGTCCATGATGAGAATCATGCATCACTCTGTTTGCAAATTGTTTTTGCCCACCTTCACAATTAACCATATTATCAACATTGATGTAACCATCACTTAAAAGAGAAATCAATGTAGCCATTTTAAAAGTTGAACCAGGTTCGGTTGGGAACATAGCATAGTTCAAGTCTTCCCAGTAACTACCATCTTTTTGTCGCCCTAAATTGACCAAAGCACGTATTTTACCTGTGCTTACTTCCATTACAATTACAGTTCCATATTGGCATTCGTATTGCTTCAATACACTCATTAAAGCATACTCAGCCACCTCTTGAATATTAAGGTCTAGTGTTGTGACAATATCTCTTCCATTTTTAGGTTCAATCTCTGAACCTTCAACTGGCATCCAAACGCCACCTGTCAATTTTTGATCTAAACGCCTTCCATTTATACCATGCAAAACGCTATCAAATGTAGATTCAAGCCCTATCGTTTGAGCATTTTCGCGATACAAACCGATAGTTCTATATGCTAACATTTTATAAGGATTAATGCGTTTAGTTTTTGATTCAACAATTAATCCACCTCTTGCTTTTCCTTTATTAAAAATTGGAAATGTCCTCAGTGTTTGATACTGATAGTACCGCAAATTGTTTTTCAACAAAGAGTATTTTTCATGTCCTTTGAATGCAGCAAACATCTTCTGTTTATATGTTTCAGCACTTGCGTCTTTGAACAAATTAGCTATTGCACTTGCTAGACTATCAATGTGACGCTGAAACGTATCTGGATTAATAACTGAATAATCAACCCTTACATCAAACTGAGGAATTGTTGAACAGAGCATTTCTCCCGACTCAGAATATATATTACCTCTTTCAGCAGAAATAACTGTATTATTTGTTCTCATTTCAACAGCCAAAGCACGAAGTTTATCGCCTTCTTTAATTTGAATCCAAACTGCTTTAGCAAGTATTAGCAAGCCAAAAACGCACATCATCGTAAAGACGAAATACACCCTAACTCGTATGTCCTTTTTATGACTCAATTTTAATTCAATTATTTAATACTATCGTTTTCGATTCTGTACGCAGGCATCATCATTGGTTTCAAACCAATTTTGTCTGCATTTCTTATTATTTCAGCTTCCATACCGACACTCATCAATCTAGATTTCACATCCATATATTTCCATCTCAATTCTTTCAATTCTTCATTTTTGCGATTAATCTCTCTTTGTGTCTGAATCGCTCTTTGATCATTTGAGATATATAATAACAAAAGAACCGCCACAAAGACCAAATAGTGAATATTATTCACTATTCCATCATACGAAAACCGATCTACAAGCTCTTTCCAATCTGTTTTAGATGAAGCCTGACCAGTATCTTTATTTCGACTTTGCTCCTTATCTTCCATCATCAAATTTTTTCAGCAACCCTCAGCCTAGCACTTCTAGAACGAGGATTTTTTTTCAATTCTAATTCACTCGGTTCAATCGGCTTATTATTAATCGTTCGAAATAATTTCACATTTTTCTTATTTCCCATCAAATCTGTTTCTTCCACATTCCAATCCCCATTTTTTATAAACTGTTTTACAATTCTGTCTTCTAAAGAATGAAAGGTTATTACACTTAACCTCCCACCAACTTTCAAGCACTCACTTGACTGAATCAACAAATCTTTTAGTGCACCCAATTCGTCATTGACTTCTATTCTTACTGCTTGAAAAACTTGAGCATAATACTTTGCTGGCAAACCCTTTACCACTCCACTAATCAATGCTTTGAAACCATCAATACTATTTATGTTTCCCTTCTTTCTATTCGTTACTATTTGCTTTGCCAACTGCTTTGAATTCCTTACTTCACCATATTGTTCAAATATCAAATGCAATTGCTCTTCGCTATAATGCATCAAAACATCGGCAGCTGTTTTTTCACTTCTTTGATCCATTCTCATGTCTAGCGGACCTTCAAATCTTATTGAAAAACCCCTCTCGCCCGTATCAAACTGATACGAACTAACACCCAAGTCTGCTAAAATACCATCCACTTTAGGACAACCATTTAACTTTAAGAACTTCTTGATATATCTAAAATTCTCTGGAATTTTTATACAACGATTATCATCAGGAAAGTTTCTCCATGCATCAGCATCTTGATCAAAAGTGAATAGTTTCCCATCTTGACCTAATTGATTCAAAACCGCCCTGCTATGACCCCCACCCCCGAATGTTGCATCCACATAAACACCATTTTCAACTATCGATAGACCTTCTACAGCTTCGTTAAGCAATACTGTATCGTGGTAAAAAGTGGAACTACTCATGGTGACTATAAGTTTTCGAACGGATTAAAAGACCCTCCAAGAACATCCTCTGCCAATTGACTGTAATCGTCTTTCCTACTATTAATATAGTTATGATAGATATCTTTATCCCACAATTCCACCTTATTTACCTGAGCCGAAAAAACTATATTTTTCTTTATGTTAGCGAATTCCTGTAAATGTTTAGGAAGTAAAAACCTATCAGCACTATCCAACTCCACTATGGTAGCACCATTTAGAAACAACCTTTTGAAATCTCTAGCTTTTGGATTGAAATCGTTGATTTTACTTATTTTTTCAGATAATTCTTGCCAAACACTCAATGGGTACAAAGTCAAACAACTTTCAAACCCTCTATTAATCACAAATTTATCAGCTTCTCCTTCAGGCAATTGTTTGCGAAAGCCCGAAGGCACCAAAAAGCGCCCTTTGGTGTCAATCGCAACTTCATATTCGCCTAGTAAATGGAGCATGATGAGAATAAATGAAAAATTAATTTCCTATCACAAAATAACAGAATTTACCACAAATTCCCACCATGACTTCATTTGATTTTTATCCACAAAATTGACATATGCTGAAACCCTTTATAGCATTAGCTTACAGGCATTTTAAGATGTCATTATATGCACTTTTACCACAAACAATGTGGATAACACCAAAAAGAGTGTTGAAAACCTGCAGCTTTATAAACCATTTACATTACAACTATATGTAAACAATTGAAATAAAACTATTTACACAACTATTTATAATTAATATATTAAAGTGAAATAAAAACTTTTTGAGCTTCATTTTAACATTATTCCTCATTTAATAAGTTTTTTAACATCTAACAAAGTGTAATTACAGGATATTTGCTTTGAAACAATAATTTGATTACTTTTGTCGCCCTTTTATGCCTCGTAGCAAAACGATTATATATATATATTCATTTTTCACTTTGTTCCTTGCCTCATGCAGTGGCTATGAAAAGGTGTTAAAAAGTGATGATATAAATTTCAAATTATCCAAGGCAAATGAATATTTTGACAAAAAACAATATTTAAAAGCCAATACGCTTTATGAAGGCATGTTGCAAGTATTGAAGGGAACCAAAAATTTTGAATCTCTTTATTTTAACTATTCCTTCACCTCTTTTTATTTAAAAGATTATTTATCCGCTTCTTTTCATTTCAAAAACTTCATTGATTATTTCCCTGGGAGTAAGGACGTCGAAGAGGCTGAATTCATGCATGCAATGAGTTTGTTTAAACTAGCACCAAAAGCAACTTTAGAGCAAACCAACACGTTTAAGGCAATGGAGGCGATGCAATCTTATCTCAATCGACATCCAGATTCAAAGCGCATCGAAGAAGCTAATAAGATGATTGATGAAATGCGCTTCAAGCTTGAACAAAAAGAAGCAAGCGCAGCTAAGTTGTATTTTAACATTGGTCAATACAAAGCTGCTACAATTGCTTACAAAAGTGTAATGCAAAATTACCCTGAATCAAATGCCAATGACTTGTATCAATACATGATTATTCAAGCAAATTTTCAGTTTGCAAAAGCAAGTGTGCTTGAAAAACAAGAAGAACGTTTTATCAATACCATAAACGCATACAACGAATTAAAAGAAACTTATCCAAAGTCAAAATACGTTTTTGAAGCGGAGAAGATTGTATTATTAGTAAACGATTATTTAAAAAACATAAAAAATGAGCATCAATAAAAAAGCACTTGCTGCCGTTAATCCTTTAGTGGAAACACGCGATGTTATTGCTATTAAAAACAAAACTGGAAATCTTTACGAATCCATTGTTGTTATGTCTCGTCGTGCCAATCAAATCTCAATTTCCATGAAAGAGGATTTGCATAAAAAACTGGATGAGTTCAGCAGTCATACTGATAGCTTAGAAGAAATTCACGAAAACAAAGAACAAATTGAAATCTCTCGTATGTATGAGCGCATGGCAAACCCTGCACTACAGACAGTTACAGAGTTTTTCGATGACAAAATTTATTACAGAAAAAAATAATTAACTTATTTTTCATCTCCTAAACCTGACAGGTATTTTATTGCCTGCCAGGTTTTTTTATTACTTCAACATTCAATAATGCAAACAAAGTATAAACATCTTTTTTTTGACCTTGACCACACGCTTTGGGATTTTGAACACAATTCAGAATTGACATTAAAACAACTTTTTGATGAATACCAATTGCAACAAAAAGGAATAGAAGATTTTCAAGATTTTTTGAAAGTTTATAAAGGTCATAATGACAGAATGTGGGAACGGTTCAGAAAAGGGTTTATTAAAAGAGAGGAACTCAGATGGAAGAGAGTTTGGCTAACTCTTTTGGACTTTAAAATTGCAGATACCGTTTTAGCCAATGAAATGAGTGTAGCCTATTTAGAAATCCTTCCAACTCAAAAACAACTTAACCCATATGCGCTTGAAGCATTACAACATTGTAAAGATAATTACTCGTTGCACCTCATTACCAATGGATTTGAAGTAACTCAATGGCAAAAGTTACAATACTCTGGAATCGCTGGTTTTTTTAATCATATCATCACTTCTGAGAAAAGCAATAGTATGAAACCTCATCTTGAAATTTTTGATTATGCTTTAGCAATCACTGGAGCGACAAAAGATGAAAGCATCATGATTGGAGATGCGCTTGAAATTGATGTTGTTGGCGCTATGAATGCTGGCTGGGATCAAGTTTATTATAATCCTACAAATCAGACTCACGATAGAAAACCAACATTTGAAATTAGTTGCTTAAGTGAATTAATACAGATTCTTTAGTTCCTTTTCTTAACTAAAATAAATACAACATTCTGGGTGTTCGTCTGCATATTTGAAAGTAAGATTTCGAATAAAATCATTGTCTTGAATTGGTTCTAAAGATGTTTTTAGTTTTTCGGAATCATCAAGTGATTGATTGACGGGCATAAAACCTAAAGCAATTACTTGTCCCTTTTCCACTAAAATGCAACTCTTTGTTGATACATCAACTCCTTTATCAACTATGGCAAAACTTGGTAATTGTTCTTGAACATAATTGATAGCAGCTTTTGTTCTTAAATTATACACAGCTATTAGCTCTTGACAATTTCCCATACAGGTGCCCTCTTCAATGGCTTTTGGAACACAAGATTGAATTGATGCCACATTACACAATCTTGGACATAATCCAAATTGATGTATCAAACTTTTGAGTTTTTGATTAGCATCATGCAAGCTATTAAATGTATATAAGGGTTGTAAAATTGATTTTTGCTTTTCAATTGCAAATCGCTGAAAACCTTTCTGGTCTTGATATACATACAACCCATATTTAGGTAAAAATCCTTTTTGACTTCTATTATATATTGGCCAAATTCTACGGATTTCAGCACTTTCTAATATTTGAGCCATCAATTCGGTTGCAGCTTCTTTGAAACTTATTTTATGAATCTCTCTTACAAAATCCTGTTTTTGTTTGTTGGCTTTATTGTTAGAAAAATGACTCTTTACTCTACTAAAAATATTGATTGCTTTACCAACATAGATTACTTTTCCTTGCTGATTAAGAAAATAATAAACACCTGGAGTTTTAGGCAGTTGTTCAATTTGTTCAACCGGAAGATGAGCAGGTAAGTATTGTTCTTTGCTTCCCAATTTCAACATACTACTGATGTTGTTATTGTTATCCTTTTCTACCAACATTGTAAATAAAGCAGCAGTTGCCTTAACGTCTCCACCTGCTCTGTGATGATTGGTATGTTCAATACCTAATTGATGACATAACTTACCGAAACTATAACTTTTCAAGCCTGGCACTATTTTCCTTGAAAGCCTTACCGTACATAGCTTTTTTGCTTGCCATTGAAAGCCAGCATGCTCGAGTTGATGTTTGACAAAGGAATAATCAAAGTT
>CAZNVQ010000091.1:7111-10850 GCA_964576425.1 uncultured Flavipsychrobacter sp.
TGATTAATTAACTTTTGTAATTTTCAACATATTAGTTGGTAAGTGTTCTTGAACCGGAAGACTTCCTGTGTTGATAATCACGTCTCCCTTTTTCAATAACCCCTTCTTCTTTAAAAAATCAATTTGATCAGCAACTATTGTGTCAAAAGTATCTTCAAGTTCATAGAAAAAAGCTTGTACTCCCCAGCTCAAACTCAACTGATTCACTAACGTCTGTGTCTTTGTAAAAATATATAATGGTGATCTTGGTCGATAACTCGACAACATGAAGCCAGTGTATCCTGATTGAGTCATACCAATCAAGGCATTAGCATTAACATCTTGTGCAATTTCACAAGCGTTGTAACAAAGTGCATCACTCAAAAACGAAGGGGAATGAGGTTGTGGTGTCAAGTTTTTGTTATACACCAAATCCTCTTTTTCTACCTCTTCAATGATTTTGTTCATTGTTTCTATAACTAATTCAGGATATTGCCCCATTGCGGTTTCACCACTCAACATCACAGCATCTGCACCTTCAAGCACTGCATTGGCAACATCAGTTATTTCACTTCTATTTGGACGAGTGCGGTCAATCATACTCTCCATCATTTGTGTGGCAATAATTACAGGCTTGGCTCTATGGATACATTTTCTAATAATGGTTTTTTGAATCATTGGAATTTGTTCCAAAGGAAGTTCAACACCAAGATCGCCACGAGCCACCATTACCGCATCTGATGCCAAAATGATTTCTCTCAAGTGTTCAAGCGCTTCTGGTTTTTCAATTTTGGCAATGATTTTGGCATTGCTATTTTTACTTTTTATTATGCTTCTTAAATGATGAACATCATCAGCATGTCGAACAAAGGAAAGTGCTACCCAGTCTATCTGTTGTTCGATAATAAAATCTAAATCTCGTAGGTCTTTCTCTGATAATGATGGAAGCGAAATTTTTGTATCTGGTAAATTGACTCCTTTCTTGGGCAATAAAACTCCTTCATTTAATACTCGAACTCTTACGTTTTTATCTTCAGTAATCTCAACAACTAAGACTTCAATTTTACCATCATCTAATAAAATCTTTTCTCCAATTCTAACATCTTGATAAAAATTTGGATAAGATAAATAAACTCCATTTTTATTACCGACAACTTTATTGTTAGTAAACAAAAACTCATCTCCTTTTTGAAGTTCCATTGCCCCTTTTTCAATATCGCCTACACGCAATTTTGGACCTTGCAAGTCAGCAAGAATGGCAATATTAAATGGGAAATCTTTATTAATATTATTTATATGCTTAATAAACTCAAGATGTTGGTCGTGAGAACCATGTGAAAAATTCAATCTAAAAACATTAACCCCTTTTTCAACCAAAGTGAGTAAATTTTCATACGTATTACAAGCGGGTCCAACTGTTGCGATAATTTTCGTCTTTCTTAGCATAATTATTAATTCAGATTGTAAATTTCCTTCCTTTCATGGGATTACAAAAATTTTATTCCCCACATCGATTTATTTTAACAATACTCATTTATCTAATTTTTTACATAAAAAATGCTGCCTAAAAAGACAGCATTACTTAAAATATTAAAATATATTTATTTTTTACTTAATTCCTTCACTTTCTCAAATACTTCATTTTCGCCACCTTCTTCGTAGCCAGAATGTCTATATGCGATTTCACCGTTTTTATCGATAATGATAGTGAAAGGAACGGTTTTAAAATTCAATGAACGAGTCAAATCTGAATTAGGGTCAATAAAATATGGGAAGTCCCATCCTTGACTTTTAGCATAACTGCGCATCAATCCTTCGGCACGAGATTCATCAATTGATACAGTTACATAGTTGAAATCTGCTTCTTTTTTCCATTCAGGCATTTTTTCTCTAATGTTTTTAATTTCTTTTTTACAAGGAACACACCAAGTAGCCCAAAAACTAACTAGGGTAACCTTGCCTTTTTCAAAAGATTCATTGAAAGCAACTTTTTTACCTGAATTTACATCTTTGACCATCGTTGTTGGAAGATGGGTGCTTTGTGCCATTGCTGCTGTGGATAGGAAAACGCTAGCCACAATTGCGATAATTTTTTTCATGATCATTTTAGTTTTAAAAATAAATTGCTAAAACCTTGCCGTTATTTAATAGGTGTTCTATTTTCGGAAAATTTTTTCTAAGTAAGTAGCAATATTAATGAAAAAAATAGCTCTTTCTGGCACACTCTCCTTTTTTGCTCTTTTTGCCCAAGCTCAAGGAACACTTTCTGGAGATTTGATGACCAACGTGAATTTTTATAATCGTGATTCTGCAATCAATGCATTCGGAAATCAATTATACGACAATCTTTTAAGTGGCGGCGAGTCTTGGTTGGCTTTGCGCTACAACATTAATGGCTTCACTGCTTTTCTTCGTGCAGATGCATTTCAGAATTCAAATTTATACAACCCAGGAGAACCAATTAACGGTTATGGCATCGGTGCGTGGAGCCTAAGTAAAGAATTTGACAAATTAACTATTACGGGTGGTTACATCTACGATCAAATCGGAAGTGGTATCTTATTCCGTTCTTATGAAGACAGAGGTTTGTTGATTGATAAAGTTATTTCAGGTATCCATCTAAAATATGCATTAAACGAACATATAACACTGAAAGCTTTTGGTGGACAACAGAAAAATGTAAAAAACTTCGGAAAATTCGAACCTATCATTAAGGGATTTAACGCTGAAGGAGACTATCAAATTGGTAATCTTCATTTGTCACCAGGCATCGGTGCTTTAAACCGTACTTTAGATAGGACTAGTATGGATGCTATTGTTTCAAATATAAACAGTTACGATCTTAATGATAGATTTGTGCCAACCTACAATACATTTGCCTATACTGTTTACAACAATTTGACCTATGGTGATTTCACATGGTATGCCGAAGGTGCATATAAAACTAAGGAAGCCATTAAAGGATTTTATGATAGTGAAAAACTAGTAAACAAAAGCGGTAATGTTATATATACCACTTTGGGTTATGCTAGAAAAGGTATAGCTTTTAATTTCTCAGGTAAGCGAACTGAAAATTTTGTGATGAGAACCTCTCCCAACGAAATTCTCATTCGTGGAATGCTCAATTGGCAGCCTGTTGTGGCTAGATTAAGACCTCAAAGACTTTTAGCAAGATATACACCTGCATCTCAAGATATTTCTGAACTAGCACTTGGTGGAGACATGTTGTTATCACCAAATGATGACTTGGATTTTACTTTCAACTATACGCACATCAACACTTTAGCTGATACTGCTTTATATCGTGAGTTTTATGCTGAAATGAATTATAGGGGTTTAAAAAATTGGGAGTTTCAGGCAGGAGTACAATTATTACAATACAATCAAAAAATTTATCAGGTAAAAGATGTTCCAATGGTGAAAGCCATAACACCTTTTGCAGAAGCGGTGTATAGAATTAACGACAAACATGCATTGAGAACAGAATGGGAATATATGCATACTGATCAAGATTTTGGATCCTGGGTATTTGGGTTGCTTGAATACACTATGGCTCCAAAGTGGTCTGTTGCAGTTTCTGACATGTATATAGTGAAATTAAATCCAAAAAATCCTGCTGAAATCAAAGAACCAAGACATTTCTACAACTTTTTTGTTGCCTACACTCAAGGCGCACACCGTTTTACAGCAGCATATGTGAAGCAAGTTGAAGGTATCAATTGTACTGGTGGTGTTTGTCGTTATGAGCCTGCATTCAGTG
>CAZNVQ010000092.1:0-10779 GCA_964576425.1 uncultured Flavipsychrobacter sp.
TTGCCTTGACTTTTGGCTAATTCACCTGGAGTTTTTACAGCGTCTTCTTCGTCTTCTGGATCAAGTTCCACTCTGTTCAAGCCCGAACCTGTGTTCTTAAAACTTTGAGCTTGAACATTTGTAGCAAAAATCAAATAGATAAAAATGATGAGAAAACTTTTCATAGTTCGGTATTTGTAAACTCTATTTAGAATAAACAAATGTATCTATTTTGAATCATTGCCAACTACCTTATTTGGTGGTATTTTCTCTTATATTTATTTGGCTTCTTCTTTAACTCTAGTTAATGCATCCACTTCATGAATCATTTTATCTAGAGATTGAGTAAGACTTTTGATATTGTTGAGCACTTCTGCATTCACTGGGTCAGATGGGTTGTCGTAGTTGAACAATTCTGCCATGCCAAGTATTGTGGCAACTGGACTGCGCATTCTATGACTTTGTACCCAAGCAATTTCTTTGAGTTTTTTCTTTTGCTCTTCCATTTTTTGAAGCTCACGCAATTCGGAAACGTCTTGAATGGAACCGCGTACCGTTACTGGGTCACCAATTGAATTTTTCAACACTTCGGCTTTGACCAAAACATATGTTTCTTCATTATCAGCATTCACAATTCTGAAATAAGAACTAAGATGTGTTGATTTTAATAGCTTATTGTGTAAAAAATCAGAAACGACATCAGTTTGCTCAGGGTTCAATTCCTCGAAGATTTCTTGGTAGGTTGTAGCATTGCTAGAACGAATGCCTAACACTTTTCCAGTCATTTCAGAAACCTCAACTCGATTAGTCAATAAATCCCAAAATATATAACCCAAGCTCACATTTCTTTCGGATTCTAAAAGGCGTTCGTTTTTTGATTTTCAGCTCATACTCCATCTGCATGCGTTTTGCAATTTCTTCCATCAACTCTTTTCTGGTTTTGGTGGAAAGTGCTTTGCTCAAAGCGGCAATGGCTGAAACCAAAAATATCCAACTAACTGCAGCTGTTATGAGGCGAATGATAATGGTAACTTCTGGGGCTAAATTGAAAAATATTAATGCGTCTGCGAAATAAGTATATCCATTGACAAATAGAAATAAGGCAGAAAGCCAATAAACTTTTTTAAAAAAATAATCGTCTTTGCCCTTTTTAACTAAAAAAATCAACATCAAAATGGGCAAGATGATACATGCCGACCAAACGGCAATATTGCTAATGAAATAAAACCAATCATGCACCGTTGACCATTGTCCTACTAATGACGCATTAAAAAATAACGAATTAGAAGATAATATTGGTAAAGATGCACTCATTGCTTTTTTCTGTATGCTTTGACTAACGAAAGTAATATTTCAAGCAGCTTAGCATGAAGAAATTGTGGTCATTAACATCTTGTTCGCAAAGGAAATGGAGAAGTAGAAAAGTCTAATTAAATAGATAGAATGTAGTCCAAGCGCCTAAATAAGCCAACCCAAAAAAGACTATAAATTGGATAATTGGATAATTCCATGATTTGGTTTCACGCTTGACAATTGCCATTGTACTCATACATTGCATAGCAAAAACATAAAATATGAGCAAGGAGAGTCCTGTTGATGTAGTATAAACAGGTGTTCCATCAGGTCGCTTGGCTTGGCGCATTTTTTCTCTCAAAGTTAAATCTGATGTTTCCACATCTACGCTATATAATGTTGCCATCGTTCCCACAAATACTTCTCTAGCTGCAAATGAGGTTATTAACGCAATACCAATTTTCCAATCAAATCCAATAGGACGTATCAACGGTTCAATAGATTTTCCAGCTATTCCAGCAAATGAATGTTCCAGTTTTTGGGTTTGAAATTCTTGTCGAATTGCTGCTTCATTTTCTGGATGTAGCGCAAGTTCTTCTTGATATTTTTTTTCAATTTGTTGCCTTGATGCCGATGGTCCAAAACTCGCCAAAACCCACAACAGCAAGGAAATTATCATAATCACTTTACCGGCATCGAGAACAAAAATTTTGGCTTTTTCTATCATGGTGATGAAAACATTTTTCCATCTTGGCGCACGATAAACAGGCAGTTCCATCAAAAAGTAGTTTTTTTCTTGA
Source organism: uncultured Flavipsychrobacter sp. (assembly GCA_964576425.1). Lineage (GTDB taxonomy): Bacteria > Bacteroidota > Bacteroidia > Chitinophagales > Chitinophagaceae > JAFIGV01. Next base: position 2,073 of record CAZNVQ010000092.1, read on the forward strand.
CTCTTTTTCATGAAAAAATCCATCATTTTAGCCACCATCAAAGCCATTAAAAATCCCAAAAGATACAAGGACATCAATACCAATCCTTGCAAGTTGAAAATGCCAAAAGTTTTACTCGGAACAACTAAACCAATTAAAATAGTGTACACTGGCAATCTCGCCGAACAACTCATCAACGGTGTTACAAAAATGGTAATCAATCGCTCCTTTTTGTTTTGAATGGTTCTTGCAGCCATGATTGCAGGAACCGCACAAGCCATTCCGCTAATCAAAGGCATCACAGACTTTCCATTCAAGCCCGCACTGCGCATCAACCTATCAGTCAAAAAACTAATGCGTGCCATATATCCACTATCTTCTAAAATAGTAATACAACCAAACAAAATCATGATTTGAGGGATAAAAACAGCAATGCCACTAATGCCTGCAATTATTCCATCAATCAATAAGTCTTTAAAAAAACCATCTGAAAGAAAGTTTGACAACCAATCGCTCAAATGGCTGAAACCCATTTCCACCCAAGTCATCGGATATTCCGCTAACCAAAAAATGCTTTGAAACAGTAAAAAAAGTACCACCAAAAGAAACACGTTTCCCCAAATCGGATGAAGTAAAATTTTATCCACCCGCTCACTTATTATCATTTTCTTTAGTGGGTTTTCTTCCACCACACATTGCTGCATGATTTGAGCAATTCTTTGGTAGCGTTGCATGATTTCCTCAGCCTGAATCTTAGCTTTTTGAAAATTATTTTGATCCAAAACCGCCGCCATTTGGATTCTTTGAGCCGCATTAAGCTGACTCAACTCCATATAATTGCAAGAAATATGTAACGCTTGATAACTGCTTTTTGCTTCAGTTATCATTTTCACTTCCTGAAGCCAATTTCCTGTCAATTGGTTGATGGAAATAAAATCTTCTCTTGAGGTTTGTTGAAAATTGTTGAGCACATTGGCTATAGCTTTTTTCAACTCTGTAATGCCCTTGCTTTTCCTTGGATTGATGCTTACCACAGGTACGCCCATCATTCTTTCTAAACCATTGGTATCAATCGAAATTCCTTTTTTTCTAGCAATGTCATTCATGGTTAGCGCAATGACAACGGGAATTTTCAAATCCATGATTTGTGAGCAGAAAAGCAAATTCCGTTTCAAGTTGGAGGCATCGGCTATAACCACCACCAAATCTGGGTAATCCTGATTTTTATTGTTGATGAGCACCTCATAAGTGACTCTTTCATCTTCACTTTTTGGATAAAGACTATATGTTCCAGGAAGGTCAATAATGGTGGCTTTCCTTTGTTCTGCAATATTGCAAATCCCTGTTTTTTTGTCCACGGTCACACCGGGAAAGTTGCCAACTTTTTGGTTCAAACCCGTAAGTGCATTGAACAGCGAACTTTTGCCGCTATTGGGATTGCCTACTAGTGCTATTTTGGAATTTGCTTGCATGAAAGAGTTGGCAAAACTACCATTTTGAACGCCTAGTTTGACTTTTTGAATTTTTTAGGACTAATTTTTCCCAATTATGTAAATGCAAAGCACAAAAAAAGCCTGAACGAAGCCAAGCTTTTCAATAAAATGTATGCTAATTTAAATATTAAATACCGACCATCAAAGGCATCAACAACATCAAAACATCTTCTTGTTCTGTTTTTTCCACCTGACGGAAAATACCCGCACGGTTTGGCGTACTCAAATTCACTTCAAGCTCATCACCATCCATATTGTTGATCATTTCCACCATTAATTTCGCATTGAAAGCAATTTTCATGTCTTCGCCATTATATTGGCAGCTCAATGTTTCTTTTCCTTCATAAGAAAAATCAATGTCTTGAGCGCTGAGTTGCAAACTATTTCCATTGATATCCAAAACAACTTGATAGGTTGTTTTATTAGCAAAAATGCTCACGCGACGAAGCGCACTTACAAAATCTGCTTTGTTTAAAATTAATTTATATGGATTGTCTGTTGGAATAACTGCTTTATAATCTGGGAAACGAGCATCAATCAAGCGACAACTCATGCTCAATTGGTTGGTTTTCACAAACAAATGGCTTCCATTGTAAGAAAGACTCAACATTGTGTCGTCTGCTGGCAATGAATTACGCAATTGTTGCAATGGCTTTTTAGGCACAATGAAACCATCTTTTGTTGGACAGTTTACATCCGTGCGACTGAACTGAATCAATCGGTGTGCATCGGTGGAAACCATACTGAATTTATCAGTATCGAGCTCGAAAAACACTCCTGTCATGGCTGGACGTAGCGTGTCGTTGCTAACTGCAAAAAGGGTTTTGTTGATAGATTCTATTAGAGAAATAGATGATAATTCAAAATTTGTAGTGTCTAGCGGTTCTGGCTCTTTTGGAAAATCATCAGCGCGTTCTCCACCAATTTTATATTTACCCACTGAAGAACTCATTTCAATGCTCAAATCTTGCTCATTGATGCTGAAAGTTATGGGTTGGTCAGGTAGGTTTTTGAGGTATTCCAATAAGATTTTGGAAGGGATACAAATTCTGCCATTGTCTTGCGTTTCATTGATGTCCATCTGCACACGCATCATTGTTTCAAGGTCAGTAGCAGTCAAAATGAGATGATTGTCCTTTACTTCAAATAAAAAATCTTCTAATACAGATAAAACAGTGTTGGTACTGATAACGCCGCTTATCAATTGTAGGTTTTTCAATAAGCTTGTGGAGGAAACGATAAAACGCATGATTTTTTCAGGTTTAAGGCAAAGATAATTGATTAGAGTTATCCTCGGTAGGTAGTTTGTATATAGATTTAGTTAAATTATCATTACAATTTCTCTAAAAATTTATTTGCATGTTCAAAATGAGCTAACCTTTTGGATTCCTCCATTTTGTTTAATGAATTGAGCAACATTCCAAGCCTTGGATTTTGACCGAAAAAATCGCTGTGTTCGTGCATGAAACGCCAAAACAATCCGTCCCAAATCTTTTGCCAATCGCCTTTTGGATAATCACTCATTTTCATCAAATAATTGCTTCCGCTAATGTATGGTTTGGTGGACATGATGCCGCCATCTGCAAACTGACTCATGCCATAAACATTAGGTACCATCACCCAGTCGTACGCATCAATAAAAAGTTCCATGAACCAACGATAAACCTCATTGGGGTCAAATTCGCAGAGTAGCATAAAATTTCCTAATATCATCAATCGCTCAATATGATGACAATAACCCGTTTCCAATACTTTTTTAATGGTTTGATCTACGGGTAAAATTCCTGTTGTGCCCGTCCAAAATGATTCGGGAATTTTTCGCTTAAAACCCCAAAAATTTTTGGTTCTTTCCGCTGTTCCTTTCAATTCATAAACCGCACGAATAAACTCACGCCAGCCTAAAACTTGCCTAACAAAACCTTCTAAAGAATTGAGTGGAACATCGTTTTCATCAGCGAAACGAATGACTTCGTCCAAAACATATTTTGGGGTTAGTAATCCAACATTCATCATTGGTGTCAACACACTATGATGCAAAACCGTATGACGAGCAACTATTGCATCTTCATAAGCACCAAATTCAAAAAATCGATGCTTTAAAAATTCTTTCAACCATGCTTTACTTTCATCAAATGTTGATGGATAATTGATTTCCGGATTTGAATTTCCATAATGATGCGCAAAGTTTAGTTGCGTGTACATTCTTGCTTCTTTATAAAAAGAATTTTGTGCTAAGAAATCGCATTTCGGTGGTAATTTTCCTTTTGGATATTTCAATCTGTTTTCATCATCAAAGCTCCATTTTCCACCCAACGGTTGTTGTTGCTTGTTGATTAAAATATTGTTGATTATTCGCTGATGCTTGTAAAAATCTGTTTGAAAAAATCGTTTTCTCGGAGCAAAATATTCTTGCAAAGAATGAACTGAATTCATAAACATTGGCGACTCCATTTCTGTTGATTCAACTTCACTTTGTTTCAAAGCCTTTTTCAATCTCTTTTCTAACCAATTGTCTGTCGGATTGATGTAAAAAATATGGTCAACTGCTTTTGTTTTCAAGTAAGGAATCAATTGTCGGATATCTGAAATGGGTTCTGTTGCTGAAACATAGACCACTTGCTTGTTTTGACTTAACAAATATTGCTCGTAGAATTTCATGCTTGCTCGATGAAAAGCAATCTTTTGTTGATGGAATTGATATTGCTGAAAAAACAAAAACTCTTCAATTATGTAGCATGTATCAACATATTGAAATAAAGGATTCTGCTCGAACAATTGATGCGGAAAAACCAAGCCTATTTTCATACTTTATTTTTATTCATTCTACATTTATCGCTACAATATTTTACTTCATCCCAAACCTTCTCCCACTTCTTTCGCCATGAAAACGGGCGCTGACATACCACACATATTTTGCTGGGCAAATCTGATTTTTTTATTGCCTTCATCTTGATTTTCTATTTGTTGTGTTCACATGTTTCTCCAACACTTTTTGTGCTGCTTCTTTCACTTCCTTTGTTTGACGAAATGACCACACCTGATCACTTGCATATTTTCTAGATGCTTCGAGGTCAACAATAGGATGTGGATAATCTTTGCCTAAAACAACACCATAAAAGCTTTGTTCTAATGCCGTCATGGTCCAAGGTTCATGAATAAAATTCACAGGTAAATGTCTTAATTCAGGTATCCATGTTTTTACAAACTCCCCTTCTGCATCATGTTCCTGCGCATTTTTAATTGGGTTATAAATTCTAATGGTATTGATTCCTGTTACGCCGGCTTGCATTTGCAATTGTGGATAATGAATGCCCGGCTCGTAGTCCAAAAACTGACGTGCTAAAAAATGCAAGTCGCGCCAATCTTGCCACAAATTGAACACAAAAAAGGAAACCACCATTGCCCGCATTCTGAAATTAATATAACCCGTTGCTACCAAGCATCTCATACAAGCATCAACAATCGGCACACCCGTTTTACCTTCTTGCCAAGCTTTGATATAAGTTTCATTTCTTGGTTTTTCAATCGATAAATACGCTTTGTTCACCGGCTCAAATTCCATGCTGCATTCGTCTTCAAATTTTTGAATGAAGTGGCAATGCCAATGAAGTCTTGAAATAAAATTGGCTACTGCTCTTTTGTTGCTAGAATCTGCATAGTGTTGTTTGGTAAAAAGATAAACCATGCGCATGCTGATGTTGCCATAAGCAAGATAGGGCGATAACCGACTACAACTTTTTCTGCTTTTGGCTGGCTTAGATATGTGTTTGGAATAATTGATATATCTTTCTTTCAAAAAGCTTTCTAAATATTTCCAGGCAAAGGTTTCGCCACCGGGTTGAAAATTTTTGTTGGGCGTGCAAATTGCTTCGTCAGGCGGAGCGCCTTTAAGTTTTTGATAAAACTTTTCTTCCAACTTTAAAAAATTCCAATTGTTTTCTTTCACCAATTTAGGTGACGATTCCATTGTTTTTTTCCAACGTTGTTCCCAAGTTTTTCTTGATTTTAGTTTTCTGATAATGCCATTCGTTTGAAATTCTTTCCATTCAATCTTTTCCTCCTCACAAAAAGAACTGATGGCTTTGTCGCGGTCGTAAGTGATTTTATTTCCTGTTTCTTGGTGTGAAAAAATTGTTTTGATTTGATATTCTTTTGCTAAGTGTTCAAAAACTATTTGAGCTTCTTGATGAAACACATACAATTGTTCATCAAGTTCATCTAGCTTGGATTGCATATCTTGAATGGACTCATATACAAATCGCCAATGCCGAACATCGCTATCATCGTAGTTCATAATGCTTGGCTCAAAACAATAAAGCAACAAAATAGGCAAAGGTTGTTGTTGAGCGCAGTACAATGGCTCATGGTCTGTAAACCGCAAATCTCGTTTGAACCAAACAACAACTATTTCTTCTTTACTCATATTTGTTCCGGCAATGAATCGGGTTGTGCATGGCTCAATCTGTATATCAAACTTGTTTCATAATAGGCATCTAACCCTGCGCAAGCCAAGGTTTTCGCTTTATCTAATGCCACAAATCCATCTGCTGCTATAATATCTTGATTCATTTCAACGGATTCTATACTCCCAATAATCAGTATGGTGTTGTTGATTGAAATATCTATTTTTTGTTGCAGCTTCATCGCAATTTTCACATGCGCTTCTGCCACAAAAGGTGCATGACATCCTTCTTTATAGTCTTCTGTAAATCCACAAGCCCTAAACTCTGAAACAGCTGTAGGGTATTTTGCAGAAGTTTGATGTGCTTGTTTTGCATAGTCGGTTGCAACAAAATTGATGGTGTAAGATTCAGTAGATAATATGTTTCGCAAACTGTCTCTTTGTACCACATCCGGACGACAAATGAAACCCCAAAGTGGAGGATTAGCACCAATATGAATCAGAGAATTGAATAGCGCAAGATTAGTTTGGTTGTCTTGGCTTTTTGTGCCAATCAAAAAGGCTTGTTTGATGCCTGCTAAAGAATTGATGAACTTAGCACGATATCTACTTTCCCATTCTTCAATTTGTTGTTTTTCAATAATCATAATCTAAGCGTATTTGGCTGTTATCAAGGGTTCTGCTCTTTTCCAATAAGCAAAAAACGAAGGAAAATATCCATTGATTTCTGGAACAATCCAGTCACGATTTTCTTCAATTCCTTTATATCCAATATTTAAAGGATGTTCTTTGAAATGTATTTTAGTTACCGCAAATTCTTCAACTAGGGTTTGAAAACTGCCCATATAAATTTGTAGTCCCGGAATATTTTTACTCAAAGACAAAAAGAAATTCATACAGTTTGGGCTTATCGGAAAGGCTTCAAAAAAAGCAGGTTCTAGCAATAAAATCCGATTTCCTTTTTCGCCTGAATGCCAGTTGGGGTCAAGGTTGTAGTAGTTATATATAAAAGTGGGCAAACTGTTTTCAACTTGCAAGGTTTGCTGTTTTGGCATTTCGGTTTTCAATGCAATTGGTGCTGTTGCTTTTAAGTTTTCTGGTATGTCTGCAATTTCTAAAGCTTCATAGTTTGTGTCAAGAAATGTTGCGGATTGATGTGTGCCTGCATATCGATTGATGTTCTCTTGATTGGCATAATATTTTTTACTGCTATTGCTTCCTGCCACCCATTGCCAACTACACGCATTACTCGCCCAATCACCATCAAGCAAATGATAATACATCCATCTTGCTGGAGCCAACCAATGAACTTGTGCCAAATTGCACACAATAGAAGCCGTGTACATTCTTGCATGGTTGTGCATATAGCCCATTTCATATAAATCGGTTATGGCTTTATCAATCGCTTGAATGCCTGTTTTGGCTTGCATCACAGACGATGGAATATCAAAACTGCGCACCGGCTGTTGATTTGACTTGATGTCTTGCGAAACATTTTTATGCTGCGCCACTCGCTGAAAATAATCGCGCCAACACAATTCTTTGACAAAGGATTCGATGTCTTTGGTTCTAAAACCTTTATTGACCACAGCATCTAAAACCTGTTTGGTGCTAATGACACCTCTTGAAATATAGGGCGAAAGATAAGTGACTGCGCCATTCAAATAATTTCGCGTTTTGCCATATTTCAAAGGGTCGATGCTTTGAATTCTTTCTAGAATAAGATTATAATCTGTTGGAAAACGAGGATTCATGAACAGGTATTTTGCCATTTTTTCGTTGCGTTACTCACGAAATGACAACTACTTCAACAGATGAAAAATTAAAAAGTTGGTTGGATTGGGGGTGTTCTTTACAAGCAATTGGTACCATAAGTTGGTAATTGCACCAATATATTATTAATAATGCCCGACCAAAAGGAGCAAGGAGCGGGCAATTGTTTATGAGGTTAAATTTTGGGCGTTTGGATTTCTTATCTGTCCATTGTTCTAAAATATTTTGTCAAGGTAATAACCAAAATCTCCAACCACTACAATATCAACTGTAAAATTTCCAAAAGTCTTCAAATTTGTCTGGCAAAGGATAGCCGTTTTGTTTTGCAAATTTTATGTAATCGTCCTTAGTCTTACAATAAGACCATTCGTCAGATTTTAAGTCCCAAATTACATAGTCAACCGCTTCTCCGTTAAAATCTCTTTGCGTTTCAGCATACAAATTTTCACTGTCAAAAGTAAAGTTAGTTATGCCTAATTGGTCGCCTTTGCTATTCTGTAAATATGTGTCACTACCATTAATTTGCTGAACCACTTTAAAGTGTCCAACGGGAACTCTTGCACTGTCCCCAAGTCCGTGGTCGCCAAAATAAGTGAACATGAAAAAGAAAAGTCCAACCGAAATGAAAAATCCAGTTAAAAACCAAAGTTGTAATTTTTTCTTTAAAACTCTGTCAAACCAACTGTCAGGTTTGTAGTGTCCAATGATTTTAAAAGTCACAAGTGTCAAGGTCGCATAAATGCAACTTAAAATTGAAATTTTTACAAGCTCAAATATGAAGTGAAATAATACTTCCATTTCTTTCTGTCGTTTGTTGGTTTACGTTCGTCAATTGCATTCTGACTAACGGTCAAATACGAGCATAGGAATCAGGAATTACTGAATCCATTGTCGTCTGTAGTCAAGTTATATTTATCAATTTGTTTTTAATTCTTTTGATGGGAAATCGTTTTTTTCCTCCGCGAGGTGTACGCTGAACACCGAATAGCAAAAATGCCCGACCATAACGAGCAAGGTGCGGGCATTTCTTCTATTCGGCTAAATGTTAGCGGTAGGTTTT
>CAZNVQ010000093.1:0-10392 GCA_964576425.1 uncultured Flavipsychrobacter sp.
ACGCCTTCCCATTTTCGTCGGTTCAATTTATCCCTGATGAGTTGCTCCCCAGCAGCACTCATTTCCGTTTCATTTGAACATAACAAATATCAAAGCATTAAACTATATTTACAACCTGTCGAAAATGGCAACCACTTACAATTTTATAGTGTCACTTACAACCAACCCAATGGCAGCATTCATCAAGAAAGCTATTGTTCGGCAGATGGCACTCTATGAAATGTGACCAATTATATTTATGACAAACAAGGTATTTTAAAAAGAAAAGAAATTATCCAAACACAGCCTTGTGTTGAAATCGAACTTGACGAAAAAAAAAGGAATATTAAACAAGTATCTAATCTAAATTGAAAAATTGATTACCAAACTTATACTGGAGCATTAGGATATAATAAAGATTACTTTTTTGCATAAAGCAAACCATAATATTTAAACTAAATGCCCTCAACTCTTTTTGGGTCGAGCTTTTTTGCAGTTCTGATTAATTCAATTGATGTTTATTTTAATTTCATTAAGTTTGAGTCTTAGCAGTCCTTTAATAACAACAATTATTTAGTTAGCTTTGGTGGTATTATTCGATTCTCCCCATAAAGGTTTATTCATAAAAAACTGGTGAAGCAGAAAATATATGTTAAAGAAAATGCCATCTAAATCAACAATGAAAGGGAAGGCAACTAGCATATTATTATTTTTCTGTTTGATGGCACCCATCTTAGTTACTTTTTCAAGCCATGTTTATCTAAAAAAACAGATTAGAAAAGAAGTATTGATAAAAATTACATGTGGTATTGACCATTCTGAATTAGAATTATTGACGCTTTCCAATAAACAATGTTTAACTGAACTGAAATGGGAAAACACAGAGGAGTTTGAATATAAAAACCAGATGTATGATGTTGTTCAAAAAGAACATAAAAATGACACCACTTATTTTTGGTGTTGGTCTGATAAAAAAGAAACAAAAATCAATAAGAAGTTGGATGAAATTTTAGCTCATACTTTTGGTAATCATCCAAAGCAAAACGAAAATCTCAAACGGCTAGTCAACTTTTACGAATCGCTATTCTATGTCCAAAATACAAGCATAACTCTTTTCCAATTTCAAAACGAGGAAAAGCTATTTGTGTATACATCGAATTGCCAATCTTTAACTTCTTCCCCTCCCCTTCCTCCTCCCAAAGTAGGTTAATCAGTTATTTTTTTTTCAAAAATTAAGTCTACGCATACATCAAGATGCGGAGCATTTCATTTGGATTAACCTTAAAAAACTTTAAAAATGAAGAATATTATATTGCTCATTTCGAGCATGATTGGCGTATTTGCGTCTAATGCGCAAAGCAGTCAACTAAAAGGAAAAATTGTTGATGAATTAAAAAAGACACCAATAGAAGATGCAACAATTTTGGTGAACAATTCATTAAAATTTGTTTCAGATAAAAACGGAGAGTTCCTTATTAATTGCACCGATTCAGTGCTTTTAAACATCACGCATATAGGGTTTATATCTACTCAAAAATTAGTCAAGTGTAATCAAACATATGGATTTGAAATAAGCTTAAAATCCAATCCTGTGGAACTTGGCACGGTTGAAATCACAGCAACTTCCAACCTAGATAAATCACAATTGGAGCAACCTTCATCAATTGTAAAAATGGATAATGTTGGCTTAAAAAGATCAACAGGTCTTTTCTTGGACGATGCAATAAACACTAATGTACCAGGAGTAATGATGCAACGCAGAACGATTTCAGGAGGGCAACAATTAAACATTAGAGGCTATGGAAATGGCATGGGCGTTAGAGGTGTGAATAGCAACTTTGATGGTCAGGGTTTAAAAATGTATTTAAACGGCATTCCTATAACCGATGCTGAAGGCATTACCGTTATGGATGATATTGACTATGGTTCTGTTTCGAATACAGAAATATTAAAAGGTCCATCAGGAAGTCTTTATGGCTTAGCAATAGCTGGTGTCATTAACATGAAAACTGAACAAGCTATTAAAAACAAAACCTCAATTAGTCAAGATTTTATGGCAGGAAGTTATGGCTTGTTAAGATCAACAACCCGATTAAGTATTGGTGGAGATAATTCATCATTACTTATAAATTATGGTCGTCAACAATTTGATGGATTCATGATTCACACTAAATCTCAAAAGGAATTCGTGAATTTGATGGGTGATTTTCGTTTGAACGAAAAACAATTCATAACAACCTACATCGGTTATTCCAATAGTTATGATGAGCGAAATGGCGAATTAACAAAAGAGCAATATGATACATTAGACTATACTGGAAACAAAGCTTATATAAAAAACAATGCTCACACAGCAGTAAGAACACTTAGAGCAGGAGTTGGTCACACATTCCAATTCAATAAAAACTTGTCTAACACAACTACTTTTTTTGGTTCAGGACAAAGTTTAGATAACAGTTCTGCAGGCGGATGGACAGATAAATCTCCTTTGAACTATGGAATACGTTCTGTTTTTGAAAGCAACTTCAAGCTAACAGAAAACATAAGTGTATCAGGAATTACAGGTATCGAAGCTCAAAAAATGAATGCACAAACTATAGGTTATGTCATGGGGGCTGATAGCACTAATCTTGATGGCTATAATGTGATAACAAGCACTAGAAGCAATCAAGCGACAACAAATTCAACGTATAATTATTTCACCCAATGGACACTAAGTTTACCTATGCAATTCAGTTTCACAGCAGGTTTGGGCTTTATTAATATGAAAATAAGTTTAGAGGATCGCTTGTGGGGATTAAGCAACAATAAACCTAATAACACGAAGTTGGAAGTATATGAAAATAGCTATAACAACCTTTTATCACCAACTATCGCTATTAATAAAAAATTTGGCAAAATGGCTTCAGTTTATGCTTCCTATTCCACAGGATTTAAAGCGCCAGTAAGCGCCAATATTCTGATTTCAACAACTGGCGAATTAAACAAAAACTTAAAACCCGAAAAAGGAACACAAATTGAATTAGGCACTAAAGGCAGTTTTTTAGATAATAGATTGTTTTACACAGTAGCATTATTCAATACAAAGTTTGAAGATAAATTCACAACCGTTACAGTTCAAAATCCAAGCAATACTGCAACGTTGTATTCCTACATTATCAATCAAGGAAGATTGAATAATAATGGTTTAGAGATATACTTAAGCTATAAAGCAATTGCTTCAGAAACTGGATGGATTAAAACACTACAACCGTTCGCTAATTTCACTTATTCCAACTTTAAGTATGAAGATTTCAAATTCCAAAAAATTGGGAAAAACGCAGCAAACAAGGATAGTAGTATTACAGAGGATTATTCAGGTAAAGCTGTTGCTGGTGTAGCCCCAATAGTTTTTAATGCAGGTTTGGATGTTGATACCAAAATTGGTGTTTATGGGAATTTAAATTTCAACTATCGTAGTAAGATGCCTTATACTTCAGATGGTGTAAATGAGACTGATGCCTATAGTTTGCTCAATGCAAAAATTGGTTTTAGAACAAACGTAAAACAATTCGAAATTAATGTTTACGGCGGTGCCAATAACATAACAAATACAAAATACTACAACATGGTATTTGTGAATCAACTACCTGATACCTACATTCCAGCGCCAAAAGAAATCAACTTCTTTGGTGGCTTAAATCTTAAATATACGTTGTAATTAACCCAAATAACCTTCTTCCAATTATTTGGAGAAGGCTATTTTTATAGAAATGAAAAAATGTAGTATTTAAATACCTGTTTACAAGAATGATTTTCAAACTTATTGAAGTTTAGGTTTACAGAAAAAAAGATAAAGAATTGTGCATTGGAATAAAATTCATTACAACTGATTACTTGTTTAAATTAGCAATAACTTCTTATTTTTATCGAAATACTTCAACATTTAAAACAATAAAAAGACAATGAAATCTAAAATTCTTTTTGCGTTATCGCTTCTATTTGGGCTCATGTTTATCAATTCTGGGCTCAATAAATATTTAAATTATTTGCCAATACCCGAGAAAATGCCAGAGAAAATGGTGAAAGCGTTTGGAGCATTTATGGAAATAGGTTGGCTTTTGCCGCTAGTTGGTTTGGCAGAAATTATTGGGGGAATATTCTTAATCATTCCTCGAACTAGAGCTTTAGGAGCAATAATAATTTTTCCCATAATGGTTGGTATTTTGCTCACACACATCTTTCAAGACCAAACAGGTTTACCAATTGCAATTACACTTGCTGCAATATTAATTTGGGTTATGTTTGAAAACAGAGCAAAATATTTTTCTTTAATAAAATAATCAGTTCAATTTATTGTTTTGATTTTTATTCTTATTGCAATAAAAAAATAGGCTGCCTTAAAAGGACAGCCTATTTTTTATCAAGTATTTCAAATCTTCTATTCACTAATTTTCTCAGGTCGCATTTGAGGGAATAACAACACATCTTGAATGCTCACTTGCCCGGTCAACAACATTGCAAGTCGCTCAATACCAATCCCAATGCCTGCTGTAGGTGGCATTCCATATTCCAATGCACGAAGAAAATCGTTATCTATAAACATGGCTTCATCATCACCTCTTTCCATCAATCGCACTTGCTCTTCAAATCTTTCTCTCTGATCGATTGGGTCATTCAACTCACTGTAAGCATTGGCAATTTCCTTTCCATTAATCATCAATTCAAAACGCTCCACAAGTCCAGGTTTGCTTCTGTGTTTTTTGGTAAGCGGACTCATTTCAACTGGATAGTCAATAATGAAAGTTGGTTGAATAAAATGATGTTCACAAAGCTCACCAAAGATGGTGTCAATTAGCTTGCCTTTACCCATTGTATTATCCACTTTCAAATGCAATTGCTGACAAGTTGCACGCAATTGCTCTTCATTCATCTCACTGATATCAACTCCTGTATGAGTTTTGATGGCATCAAAAATACTCACTCTTTGAAATGGCGCTTTGAAACTTATGGTTTTTCCATCCACATCTACATCAGTCGTGCCGTTAGTTGCGATTGCGGTTGTTTCTAACATCTCTTCTGTGATGTTCATCATCCACAAATAATCTTTATAAGCCGTGTAAAATTCCAAAATGGTAAACTCAGGATTGTGCGTGCGATCCATTCCTTCATTTCTGAAATTGCGGCTGAATTCATAAACCCAATCAAAACCACCAACTATGAGTCTTTTCAAATAAAGCTCATTAGCAATTCGCATGTACAGTGGAATATCCAAAGCATTATGATGAGTGATGAAAGGACGAGCAATAGCGCCACCTGGAATATTTTGCAACACAGGCGTATCCACTTCCAAAGCTCCACGTTCATTCAAAAATGAACGAATGGCATTTTTCATTTTGGTGATTTTCACAAACGTATCACGCATGCCAGGATTGACGATTAAATCCGCATAACGCTGACGGTATTTGAATTCAGGATCGCTTACTGCATCAAAAACTTCACCATCTTTTTCTTTCACCACAGGCATTGGATGTAAAGCTTTGGTCAAGAGCGTAAAAGAAGTAACGTGAATTGAAGTTTCACCTGTTTTGGTGACAAAAGCATAACCTTTAACACCGATTATATCTCCAAGGTCAATGAGTTTTTTCCAAACTGTATTAAACAAAGTTTTGTCTTCGTCCGGACAAATATCATCACGCTTAATATAAATCTGAATACGACCTGCACTATCTTGCAAAACAGCAAAATTCGCTTTTCCCATATCGCGAACACTCATCACTCTACCTGCCAAAGAAATTGCTTGAAATTGTTCTTTGTTTTCTTCGTTAAATTGTTCTTTAATTTGTTGCGAAGAGTGTGTAATCTCAAATAAAGGCGCAGGATATGGGTCAATGCCAAGCGCCGCTAACTCCTTCAATTTCTCTCTCCGAACAATCTCTTGTTCGCTCAATGTTGTGTGCGTCATAAATTAATTATTCTGAAAATGGTTGCAAAAGTAACAATAGTTCGGTTCCCGAAACGATAATGCTAATTTTTAAGTTATTCGACTTACATGTATTGATAATATTTATTTGTTCTTTTTTTGTTTATACCTAATTTTGTTAGGCATAAAGTAGATGCATGTCTTCACAACCAATAATAAAAGGAAGTTTAACAGCCATTATCCTCAAGCTTTTGGAAGATAATGGAAGAATGTATGGCTATGAAATGACTAGGGCTGTGGAGCAAAAAACCAAAGGTAAAATGGCCATTACTGAAGCAGCCCTCTATCCTGCTTTGCATAAGTTGGAGGCTGAAGGTGTGGTGCAAACAGAAGTGGAAAAAAAAGATGGACGTTTACGCAAATATTATTCTCTTACCAACAAAGGGAAAAAAGAAACAAAAACAGAAATTGATGCACTACAACAAGCCATTCAAAATCTTCAATTATTGTTGGCTCCAAAATTAAATTATCATGGATAAAAGAATTTTGAATCAAGAAGAACTGAATTTACTGCAACATTTTATAAAAAGTAGAGGTTTCAAAGATGAAGGAACTGTTCATGAAATTCTCGATCATTTTGCATGCAAAGTGGAAGACTTGCTTGCTGAAAATCCTTCATTAAGTGTTTCAGAAGCTATGCAAAAAGCGCATTTATCATTTGGTTTTCGTGGATTCAGAAATATTGAAGAAACCTATCAAGTACAATTAAAGTCAAAAGTAAAATCATATTATATCAATCAGCTAAAAGCCCAGACCCTAAAGCCTTTTCCCTTTTTAGCCTGTACTTTATTTTTTTTATTGCTACTGAAATTCAACACCAATATTTTTAAAGATTCAATGCCAATTTATTGGTTGAAAGAATATTACACATGGTTGATTTTTGGCTTCTTATGTTTGATTGAATTGTATCAAATATTGCAAATGCCCAAAGGTTGGAGACAACATTTAAGTTTGCAATATGCTTTTAATCCAACTGGTTTTTGGGGAACCCCTTTGGGTTTGTATTTCCTTATCACGGTGCATCCAGATCATGATTTAAGTATAAGTAAAGCAACTGTATTATGCATTTTCATTACTATCTTTTTAGTATTTCAAATACTTCATTTTTTAGCAAGAAAAAAAACTATTCTTCACTTTTGGAAAGAACTCACAAAGCTTAAAATTTTAGAATAACTGATTAATACAAAACGAGCACATCACCTTTAATTGATGTAACTGTTCCATTTTTGCATGCGGCAAGGATTTGATAAAAATAATTTCCCGATTCCACTTTTTGTCCTTTGAAACTTCCATCCCAAGGCATATTACTTGTTGCATAAAAAACATTTTCGCCCCAACGATTCACCACGTTAACTTGAATAATGGTATATCCCAATCCTGTTTGTGTTGACCAAGTATCATTGCGACCATCACCGTTGGGTGTGAAAGCAGATGGAATAAAAATTGTGCCATCACAACAATTTTTAACAACAATGTTTATTGGCATTCTATCACTTTCACATTGTCCCAAAGTCTGACTAACATACACAGTAGAAAAACCTAAATTGGTTGCATACAACACCGGCATTTGAGTTTGGCCAACCCCATTCACATCTTGGTACCACAATAAATTCTTTCCTTCAACTTCCAATGTAATCAAACTACTATCATGACAAAACTGAATGGGACCAACCACTGTAGGTGCCTCTGGCGAATTTATGGTTAATTGTAAATGACCTGAAACTTGACAAATGCTTGTATCTGTTTTCACAATCAAATGATACATTCCCTGAGCCATTCTTGAAGGATTATTCAACATTGGTTGAGCCACTGTTGATTGAAAACCATTGGGTCCCGACCATACATATTGGTAGCCAACATAAGCTGGTGAAATTTGTGCTTGCAACAAAATAGATTGATACTGACAAATTTCTTCGTCTTTTAAATTAAGTGTCGGTATTTCATCAACCTTGATGAATATAGAATCTTTTTTTGCATTGCAACCTGAACCAGGCAAAGTGCCTATCACAAAATACTTTGTTGAAACAGAAGGATGCACTTGTGGTGTTTTTATTTTGTTGTTAGAAATTGCAGCGTTTGGAGACCAGGTATATTGCACAATATCTTCTCCTTGAACTTTTAAATTGATGGAATCCCCTTTACACAAAACAGTGTCCGAAGTCGATATTTTAACACTCAACGAATCATAAATATATAGTGTTACACTATCTAAAATCGTATTTGGCGCATCGCAAACATAAGGACTATGAAGCTTTATAGTCAATGTTTTCAGCCCATTTAATGGTGTAGCTAAACCTGTAATAGGTGTTTGAACAATAGCACTACTAGCAGGTATAATTAAACTATCTGGCAAGGTGGACACATCAACGCCCTGAACCGCTGTTCCTGAATAAGTTAATTTGTAAGTTTGAGCATAATTTTTTGGAGTCAATCGATTGATTGTAAAAGATGTAGAAGCACATGTTTTCACAATATATTTTTGTCCTAATGAATTAGTGTTTGCGTTTAAGCTCAATAAATTAGAACCCGATTGCAAACTGCCACTTTCTACAAAAACACCAGAATCGTATAACGCATTGCCAGCATCAGCAATCACCATTTTTAAATGATAAGTGGAACATGGGAGCACCGCAGAAGCAGCATTCAATACAGTGGTAAAACCTCGATGTGTTATATAGGGACCATTTGCATTATTAACATAATAGTTGGTGAATGGCGAACCTGCACCCATTGCCTGACAATTAGACAAAGAATAATTATTTCCAGGAACACCACTGTTGATACTATTGATGGCTACAGGAATATTGGTACCTGGCACTAAGGCAATATTTTTTTGACCCACTATTCCAGGACCTGAAATGAAGAAAGCAAAGGCATCATTGTACGGTCCACAGGTAGCACTAATGTATTCTTCTGATGAAAAAACATATCGAAAAGTTATGGAATCACTCTTAGGAATAAAATCGAATTCTAACGCACAAGCATCATAGGTAACTTGACCAGCAAGGTTGGTCAAACTCGCATCACCATTGGTATTTTGCTTGCAACTTGCCAAATTTCCTGATGGTCCATTGATGCCATTAAAACCATTCATTGTGGCTGCATAACCCGTTGTTAATACAATGCCACTATCCAAACCAACACCACCATTTATTGTTGTAAAAATGCCACTTGCTCTAGAAGGACATTTTAAAACAGGATTTAAAATGGTAACACCCTTGCCCGCAACTTTTTGAGCAAGACTCCAAGCCGTTATATTGGCATTGACATTCACTTGTCCCAAAACAGAATTGGGAAAAAGAAAAAAACAATTAAATAGAAACAGAAAAAATCCGCTTTTCCACTTTGGGAACATGCTTTAGTAATATTTCATCCACAAAGGTAGCCAATCAGCCTTTCATTCCAGAAAAAGCTAGATAACCTTGGTTAATACAAACATAGAGTTTTATCGCTTTGTGGAATATTTTAAACAATTCTGAATCAAATTATTATTTTTAAGCACAAGCACTACTCTGAATCAATTGACTCCAAATGATTAGAAAAATATTCAAATACATTGGTTATCTCTTTGCCTTTTCACTTGTTTATTTGTTGATATGCAAATGGGTGATGCCGCCAATAACGGTAACGCAGTTCGTAGATTTATGTTCTGGCAATGGATTGAAAAGGAATTATGTTTCTTGGGATGAAATTTCACCAAATGTCAAATTGGCTGCCATCGCAAGCGAAGACCAATTATTTCCCGACCATGAAGGTTTTGATTGGAAAGCCATTGAAAAAAGCATTCAACAAGAGCCAAGCAGAAAGAAAAAATACAGAAAACCTAAAGGCGCTGCTGCAAGCACCATTAGCCAACAGACGGCTAAAAATGTTTTTTTATGGCAAGGCAGCAGTTGGACCAGATATGTAAGAAAAGTACCCGAGGTTTTTTACACCTTGCTTATTGAACAAATTTGGGGAAAACAGCGTATAATGGAAGTTTATTTAAATGTGATAGAAATGGGACATGGTATCTACGGCATCGAAGCCGCAGCCCAAACCTATTTTCACAAATCAGCTAAAAAACTAAGTAGAGAACAAGCTGCTATGATTATTGCTTGTTTACCTAACCCTAAAAAATTTACAGTTGTGCCTGCAAGCAAGCGTGTTCGTTGGCGCACACCAGGAATTCTTCGTCAAATGAGGCTCATCGCTGATGACCCTGATATTCACGATTTGATACATTAAATTAAAGCGCAATTTTTAATTGATAATTAAATTAGTTATATTATATTATTTTTAATATATTATTTCCAATACATATTTTAAGCGTTGGTTAATAAGGTGCAAAAGCACTGTTATTTAGTCGTCCCTCAAAAAGTCTAGGATTGTCTATTAGCCTCTGGCGTACAGAGGTAATAGGTCGTTGGAAACTCATCTGCTTGTATTTATCAGTTGTTTATTGGAAGTAT
>CAZNVQ010000094.1:0-10191 GCA_964576425.1 uncultured Flavipsychrobacter sp.
TTGAATTGCCTCCTGCTTTTGAATTGCCTCCTGCTTTTGAATTGCCTCCTGCTTTAGCTGGAGGAAAATAAAATTCAATTCTATTTATTGGCTTTAGCCAAACATTATCCATTGTGCCTCTCAAATCCATATTTGATAATAAATTCATCATATTCATTCTGAAATGTTTTCTTGCTATGATGTTCTTCCTGATTTTTAATGTACTCTCTCACCTTATCTAGCATTGACTCAGAAACAGACACTGCAAAATATTCATCTTGCCATTCAAATTTGTCAATGGTCAATTTATTTTTATTTATCCAAAATGACGATTCGCCTTTAATCAGTTGTATAACTTTTTGAATAGTTTGGTCAGTACTGAGAGATATTAAACAATGACAGTGGTCGTTGTAGCCATTAACAAAATCAATAAAAATTCCTTTCTCTTTAGCATTTTCCCGAATATGATTCCATACTTTCAATCTCAACTCTTTAGAATCGAGAAATGGGTATCTGTTTTTAGTACTCCATACAAAATGAATATATACTTTAACGAAAGGCATTACGCTACTTTGTACAATTCGTTTTCTAATTCTTGAATGGCTTTTTCGTATGCTTCACGACTGCCAAATGCTTTTATGATTTCAGTTACCGAACCAAACTCATTGATTGGTGGAACAGTCAGGATTTGAATGTTCTCAATGTTTTCAATGCCTTGGTCAGCATATTTGTCGAGCAATGCTTCCAATACTTTTCGGGCTTGGTCGCCATACTTGGTAAAGTAGTTGCGTTTCTTCACATTGTTAGCCCGTTCTTTTCGGGTCATTGGCGGTTGGTCATACGCCACGTGGCAGATTAAATCAAACAAATCCACTTCTTTGTGCACGGCATCATACAAGGCTTCCACCATTACACCTTGTTCCTGCAATTCAGCAATGATGGCTTCTTTTCGGTCGGTGGTGTTCCATTTATTTAAAAAGTCACTAAGTGAAGCAAATTTTTCTTTGATGATTTCTTTGGTGTGGTCTTTTAAATTGGTGGTGATTGGTTTTCCGTGTTGGTCGAAATGCAATTCACGGCTCACCAAAACAGAAACGTCCACACCGTTTACATACACCTTTTCTCTTGGTTCATGAGTAGTTGAAGGCGGAAAGCCTTGTCCAGTATATTTGATTTTAGGAGGAGTACTTTCAATTATCGTTCCTGTTTCCTCATCAATTATTGGGTCAGTGTTTTTTTCTTCTTCATCCACAATACCGCCTAAGTCAGTTTCTTCAGTAACTGGTTTTATTCTAATTGGGTCTCCGTCAAATTGTGGGTCTGCAAAAAGGTCGGTTGCATTTCTGAAATCCAAAATGGTGAAATACAGTTTTCCATGTTCTTCATTGATGCGTGTTCCTCTACCAATGATTTGTTTGAACTTGGTCATTGAATTGATGTTGCTATCCAATACAATTACTTTACAGGTCTGAGCATCTACACCTGTGGTCATCAATTCGGAAGTGGTGGCAATGACCGGATATTTTTCTTCGGGATTGATAAAGTTGTCCAATTCCCGTTTGCCTTCGTCATTGTCGCCTGTAATCTGCATAATGTATTTGTAATTCTCAGCAACTAAATCAGGATTGTGCTTGGCTAATGCGGTTCGCATTCTTTCTGCGTGGTCAATGTCCACACAAAACACAATGGTTTTAGCAAAGCGGTCGTAACCTTTGAGAAACTCGGTTACTTTTTTGGCTACTAAATCCGTTCTTTCTTCAATCACCAAATTTTTATCAAAGTCCTTTCGGTTGTATATGCGGTCTTCAATTTCGTTGCCTTTTTTGTCAGTTTTGCCTTGTTCTGGTCGCCAACCTTCAGCATCCACATTTAATGCAACTCTCACCACACGATAAGGAGCAAGGAACCCATCGTCAATTCCTTGTCGTAAAGAGTAAGTATAAACAGGGTCGCCAAAATATTCGGTGTTGCTAGCTTCATTAGTTTCTTTAGGTGTTGCAGTCAAACCAATATGTGTAGCATTTTGGAAATAGTTTAAAATCTCTCTCCAGCTGCTGTCGTCTTTTGCGCTTCCTCTGTGACACTCGTCAATTACAATCAGGTCAAAAAAGTCTTTTGAAAACTGTTTGTAAACATTGGCTGCTTCGTCCGTTCCTGAAAGTCCTTGATACAATGCTAAATATATTTCATAGCTCTTATCAATTTGTCGGTGTTTTACCACCGTCATTTTATCCTTAAAATGTTTGAAATCTCCTCTGCGTGTTTGGTCAATCAAAGCGTTTCGGTCAGCTAAAAACAGAATACGTTTTTTTGCTCCGCTTTTCCAAAGCCGGTGAATGATTTGAAAAGCCGTGTATGTTTTTCCCGTACCTGTTGCCATTACCAATAGAATTCTGTTCTGTCCATTGGCAATAGCTTCAACTGTTCTGTTTACAGCGATTTGTTGGTAATATCTTGGTTTGCGGTTGGTTCCGTCAAAATAATAGTCTTGCGAAATGATTCGTTCCGCTTCGGGAGTTTCAATGCCTTTATACTTTTTGTATTTCTGCCACAGTTGTTCGGGTGTAGGGAAGTCCTCTAAACTGATTTCAGTTTCTATGTTTCCATCTATTGCTGTGCGGTCGTGAAATAAAAATCCGTCACCATTGCTGCTGAACACACAAGGAATGTCCAATATTTGAGCATAGTCCAAGCCTTGTTGTATTCCTGCTCTTACCGAATGATTGTTGTCTTTAGCTTCAATGATGGCAATAGGAATATTCGGTTTATAATAGAGAATATAGTCTGCTCTTTTTCTTGTTCCTCTTGCTGTGATTTTACCTCTAACGTAAATTTTACCATCAGTGAAAGAAACTTCCTCCAATATCTGCAATTGTTTGTCCCAACCTGCCTTTTCTAGAGCAGGAGTGATGAACTTGGTGCAAATATCACGTTCAGATAGGTTTTTTTTGTCTATCATATTTTCAAAGTGTTACTGCAAAATACAAATATTAGTGTTTTTAAACCCCATTAAATTTCTTCACACTCAAGATATTGACTAATGTAACATAAAATAAAGTCCAGTTTATTTATGATTCCACTAATGTTTTGAGTTGAGCAAGTGCTAAGGGATAAGCGTTGTTGAAATAATCTAAGTATTCATCAGAAGTATCAAGGTCAACCCTGAGGGTAGTGATGCCGTTGTTAAGCTGAAAGGTATAGTTTTCATGTCCACCAGTCCATGCTGCAAGTAGGTTAGAAAGTTTTGGTCTAATACTATTAGGAGGTTTTTTCTTTTAAGCCCAAAACGGTTTCATACACTTTTTGGACAGATGCATTGATATCGATAGTGAATTGGCGTTGTAGCTCAGGTTATGATGAGACAACAAAAAAGCCTAAACTTTGGAAGTATCATGCCCAAAAACAAAACAGCCCCCTGCTTGAGCAAGAGGCTGAAAGGTAAAGTTTATCAATTAAAAATCATTTTATTCCAATTTGATAATTTACTGATTGAAAAGCTTGCTTCTCTTGTTACTCCAGATTAGTTATTGTCTTCGTAATAGTAAGAGTAATCAATGCCTTTCATGTATATTTCTCGGTCGTTAATTTTAGTTGTCAATGCTTTAGCAAATAACGGCAATAAGACTGTGTAATCTATTGTGCTTATAATCATAGCGTTCATGTATTGTTCTTTTTTTATTTTACTCCAATTTACGCATTTTTTAAGTTGTTTTTTGAGTATCATATCAAGCCAGATTCTCGTACTTCGTCCGTTGCCTTCCATAAAAGGATGTGCTTTATTCATTTCAACATACTTTATGATTATTTCTTCAAAAGTGTTTTGAGGCAACACATCTATTTGCAGTAAAGTGCTTTTTAAATGCTGAGCAAATACAAACTGATAGTTACCTTTTGAAATGCTTTTATCTCTAATTTGTCCAGCGAAATCTAACAAGCCACCAAATAAAAAAGCATGTATTTGTTGTAAGCCTTTTGTAGTACCAACTTCAAATTGACTGATTAAATTACTTTCAAACAAAGTATAGGCTTTTTTCTTGCTTTGCCCATCAATGCTATTGTCGTTATACAGAAACCAATCTAAAAACTTTGAAGACCTATTATTTGGAAAATGCTTTGCTAGTGCTACAACACCCTCGCTATCCAACATGTCGGTTTTGTATTTTTTATTATCGGCTGCTAGGAGTTTCAGTTGGGTAGTGGCACTAACCAACTGATTATTTTCTTTTTTAAGTTTTGCTTTTAGGTATTTCCAATAGTTACGAACTTTAGAATAATCGGGTTCTTCGTTTAAAACACCTACTATATCCAATACTGAAAACCACCATTTAGCATGATGTTCATCCCAAACGGCTCGTACCTCTTGGTCATTATAAAAACGTATTGATATCTTTAACTGTGTAGTCATGTCACAGCTTATTATAAAATTTTATAAACTAGTTTATTAAAGGTGCTAAAAATTAATTTATAAATTAATTACCATTTGAACACATAAATGTACCATTTCTAATTGACGATGCACCTTTAAAATCAAGTCAAAAAAGTAACTTGAAAATTGTATGCGTTTCAATATTTCGGTATTATTTAAATGGGAAAATAGCATTTATTTTTTTAGAAAAGCCCAAAAACAAAACAGCCCCTGCTTGCGCAAGAGGCTGAAGGGTAAAGCTTATTTTAACACAGTTTTTATTGTTTTCGAATTGCTATGAGCGATATATCAAAAGCTTCAAATACAGTAGCGTAAACGAAATTAGGAATTGTTATATATTTATATGTTAAAGTTTGATTGTTTAAATATTTACCTTCTTGCTTCAAAATAGTTTTCAAAGCGATTACAGTTAGACATTAAATCATCAAAATAAAGATGATGTTTTTCATTTAGCTCTTTGTAATACTGGCTATTTTGAAGACTCGTTTCGTAATCACCGCTTTGTTGCTCATCCGAGAAGCTATAAATCAAGCTGTTTCTTTCACAACGAAGAACCATCCGCAAACACAAGGCTTTGAATTTGTCCGTTTGTGCGTATTGTTTGGCTAATAAATAATACTGCTTCGCTAAATTGGTTTGTCGGAATTCTTGTTCGTCTTCAATGATCGACAATTCTGAACGCGACCAACCATTCAATCTTCTCATTGCAGCAATATTGCCCTCGAAGCCCATATTGTAATAGGCATTGGCTACTAAGAAATAATAATAATCTCTGTCTTTCTCATTCTTATTTTCAGCTTTGTTGAGGTAATGAATGAGTTGTTGGGTAATCGAATATTTATTGAGGCGAAACCTTTCTTTTTGTGCTATAAATTCGGGTGTGTATCGCAAGCAGTAAAAAGGGTTTTGGTCGAAAATGTTTTCCTCGTTACCCCAAGCGGAGTAGTTCATCGTCCAATAATCGTTATCCAATTGAGCAAAGACAGTTAATGCTTGTTTCAATTTGTTTTGTCTAACATATTTTGTTCCGAGCAAGTCGATTAATCGTGGGATGGTGTTTTTAATCGATTCGTATTTGAATGTAGAAAAAGCATCGGTTTTATTTTGGTTCTTTTGAATAGCATCAATTAAAGCTTGTGTTTGTTCAGGAGTGTAAACAGCATCAACATAATTGAAATAATCCATGAAATAATCACTATAAGTATGCAACTTGTTTTTCAAGGATTTCCAAAAAACAGGTGTATTGTCGTTCCATGAGTTGTCAAGTTTGGCATAAAGCAATGCCGCATCAGTTGTGTTTCCTAGGTATTCTAATTCTTTGGCTATTGCAAATACAAATTGTCCATTTTTTAAATTGTTGATTAGCGTAGTTTGGATTTCTGTTGGAATTGTAGCTACTCCTTTTTGTTGATTTGCTGTTAATGCTAAGGCTTTAATAATTTGCAATTGATTGATTATAGCATTGTCTTTTGTAGATTTTTCTAATTGGTCAATAAGGGTTAGGCAGCCATTGAAATCACGAGTGATGAATTGCAAATAGGCTTTGGCACACTGCCAGAAAAATGGGTTGTCCACTTTTTTTAAGTCAACAGCATAAACAAACTGCAATAGTTCTTTTGCATATTGTCTATCCTGTTCTGCACGATGAAGAATTTGCAAGGTCGAACTTTCATAGTCTTCATTATCATTGGATAGTGCGGGTGAAAACAAAGTGTAGTAGGGAGTAAACACAAAGTCTTCAATCTTATTGATTTCACGAAGCAAAAGAAAGGAAAGTCCGTCTGATGAAGGATTTAAGGCATAAATATGTTGTAAAAACGGTAGTGCTCTGTCTGGTTTTTCAATGCCATAAAACAGATAAACATTTGCTTTCTCTGTGTTTGTTTTTGCATAGGTCAAGGTTTCATCTAAGCTGTATTCAGGATTGAAATTCTGATGACATACAAACCTTTTATCAACAGCGTGGCTAAATACTTGTGCTAATTGGAAATTATTTTTGGCAGAATTTGATTCATTGATACTACTGAAATACAAACTCCAATAGTATAACACATCTTTTGTGTTGGAACGTTCAAATTCATCTGCAAAAAGGGATTGAACGATGTCATATTGATGATTGTACCAAGCTAATCGGATGGCTAAAAAATTGTAGCGTCTTTTTAGCTCATTGTTCTTGGTTTTTTTTGCAAGTACAATAGCTTTGTTGATAAGCTCCGTTCTTTTGGGCATCGATTGAAAAGATTCCCGTTCCCAAGGGTCTTCTTGCCATGAATTGAAAAACTCGCAGTTTTTGGCAAACCGAAGATAGTTGAGCGCATCCATGTCTTTTTGTCGATATAAATAAGCAATCATTCCGTTTTGTGATTGTTCATTAATATCGCTTTCTTTCAATTGATACACAGCAATATCTATTGAGGCTATATCTACCTTTCTATGACAATAAGCAAACCACAACTTTAAGTTGGCTTCATCATTTTCTTTTGGAGTTATATCACCACTTGAAGCAAACGAACTTGTTGAAAAATAGAAATTAGCATAAGTGGTATAGCCAAATATTTCTGGATGGAAAAGCGAAATGCGTGTGTCTTCACCATAAGGATAATAGCCACATGCCCAAGAAAAATTACTGGCTAAAATCAGTATAAAAAGAAGTAAGTTCTTCATTAGTGAAATTGTTTAATTGTTTTTCGTCAAGGTGAAAAAGAGCAATAGTGGTGTTGTTGTCAAACGAAATATATTGTTTCAACAGCGCAATCGCTTGTTTGATTTTTTTAGCATCTGTGGCTTCGTATTTGATTTTATCACCAACACGTAAATAAGTATTGTTGATAACAGTGTCTTTTATAACATCGTACCACATTGGCTTTTCTTCTTTCATTATGGATGCTAAACCTTGAGCATTTGCATATAAAACAGCAGAGAAGCTTTCATTATGATACACTTGAGCCCAAGAATAAATGGGAAGTGCTACATCCAAATGTTTGGGATATTGTTTAGCGTCTTTTAAATAATCTTTCAATTCTGCAACATCAAGAATCGAGTTTTTGTTAGGATTTTCAAAGGGATTCAACAGATTGTAGCACATCAACATCACTCTGTCAACAGGCGGAATGCCCATTTTATCCGGATATTTGTAAGGATATAATCTTAAAGTTACACTGATTTCTTTTCCCGAAATTTCTTTCAATTTTTGAAGGAAATAAAAGTAATTGTCCTTGGTTTTTGGAGTCCAATCGCAGTCCATTTGAAACTCAGTAATAGAATCTTCTTTAAAATCCTCCGATTGACGTTTGGAGATTAAGAAATTGATATTGTCTGCCAAGACATCTAAGTCTTTTTTGGAAGACTTAAGGAACACAATATTCCTTAAATACACTGTTGGGACAATAGATTTAAGATTCAGGTTATGTAATTGCCAAGACCCTAAATGAGATTTTGCAATAGGAAAATTGCCCATCTCTTCATTGAAGTCCACTTCAAAAAGTTTTAGGTATAATTTTTCTGTTTGGAGACTATCGCAAGATTGCTTTTCGCTATCCGTTAAATTCCATTCCTCACTTTTCCAATAATAAAAGGCACGTTCTACTTTTTTGATTTTATGATTGCATGAAGCTAAAGTCACTACCAAAGCAAGCAATAGGAGCTTTTTCATTAATGAAGTCTGTTTTTAAATTTTTGAGGAACAAATTTTCAAATTCACTGAGATTTAAAATTACTGTTTTAGGAGGCTTAATTATAAATTCAAGTGAAGTTATTGTTTTAAAAAAGTTTTTGTAAAATGATATTTATCTTGGTTGATATGAATTAAATATAAACCATTAGGCAAGCAACTGATATCAATTTTGTTTTTGTTTTCTTGTTTCAAAACAGATTGCCCCAATGTATTAATTATTTCAATTTGAAAATTGAAGCCATTGGGGTTATTAATATTAATTTCTGTGCTTGCAGGGTTAGGGTAAAAAGATAAGCTCTTCATGGAATTCAATTCATCGACTGAAGACGTGTTACACATAATAAGATTTAGTTTTTCCCAGATGCTATTACACAATTGAGTGGGTACTTCACCGCTTGTAGCTTGGTTGCCCATTCTAACAACAACTAATCCTAAGCTTTTTGAAATGCTTACAATTTGTCCATTTTTACCAAGACCGGAAAACATATCGCTAGGTGCTGCGGGTGCATAGGAACCTGGGAATACTAACTGAGAAGTGGGCAACATGTAGGAAGATTTTCCATTCAGCCACCATAAATAACCATAAGAGAGATTGAGGTTTTGAGATGTGCTTGTCATTTGATTGACGTAGTTGGTATCATGCAATAAAGTATCGCTATCCCAAATACAATTGTTTTGGATGAGCAATCCAAATCTTGCCATACTTCTAACCTTACTGTAAAAAACATTGTCAAAGTCAGAAAATGCCCAAACGCCGGTCATCCCTGTTCTCGATTTCAATTTGGCTTGCGTGTAAGTGTTGATTGATGTATTAGTTGCAGTGGTTATTACTTTTTCTAGTAGCGTGTAGGGAGCGTTGTGATAGGCCCAACGAGTTCCTGCGTCCGCTTTGTAAACTAAGCAAGTATCCAATGTGCAATGATTATCAGGAACGCCGTCATCAAGACCTGAGGTCATCGTTAATTGATTACGAATCTTAATTTTGTTTTCTTGTTGAGGGGAACAATTTGTCCAGCCCAATCCTAAATAAGTGGATGAAGTGTCGTTAATGGATAAATAATTTTCTTCTTGCGCTTTGCCAATTAAGAAAGAAGTTATGGTTTTACCAGCGGAAGCCCAATACCAAACACTGTCCTTGGTGAAACTACCGAAGTATTTTTCTAAAACAATTTTTCCGTTTTTCAAGACCATAAAACCCTTGGTGTCTTGTTGTTGTAGATAGTCATACAATGTATCTATTTTATCGATGCACCATCCTAATGAAGCAGGTGAAAGAGTATCCCAATTGGCATTGTTACTCAGAGGTGGAAAATATAGATTTTGAGCTGTAGATTTTAACAATAAAAAGGTGCAATTGAGTAGGAGTAAGAAAGCTATTTTTTTCATTCGGTTGGACTTTTGTGTCAGACTTTCAAAAAGTAAAATGGTTTAGTACTATTAAAGAATTTGATATTATTCTTTCACACCAAAATCATTTTGAATCTAGTAGTGAAACTAGGTATAAATTAGCAATTTGTAAAAATTTATATAAATAATACTAAATAATGTGTATTATTTTTTATAGGTTTGATTATCATAAAACAATTGTTAGGACATAATGAAGCCATTGATTTCAAAAGCAATTTTAATAATGCTCAGTTTTATCTTTTTGACCTCCTGCACCTTGAATAGGCAGATTTTTGAGTCATTGAGTCAGCGTCATGCATCAGAAAACGAGAAAAAGGAACGAGAAAAAGTAGATTCCACTTCTGAAGTAGAGGAACCCATTGCTAGGACACGATATCAAAATGTTTCTTCCTATTATGTTTTGCAAGATAAGGAAGCTGAACAATCCAAGAAATTATCAGCATCCACAAGCAAGTCTTCTGTTCAATTGGTTAAGGAGATTTCATCTATAAAAAAAGCCGTTCAAGTTGCTTCGAAGGTTTCGCCCAAACAGAAAAGTGACAATAATGGGGAATGTAATAACTGTGGATTGAAAAGTGTAACTAACGCATTGTTGTTATATTTAGCTGCTCCGCTCTCGTTTATTTTAATTGGTATCCCATTAGTTGGGCTTTTTGGTTATTGGTCAATAAAGAATGGAATTTTGGCAATGAAATATGGGAATAAC
>CAZNVQ010000095.1:0-9905 GCA_964576425.1 uncultured Flavipsychrobacter sp.
TTATTGCTTTATGTCCACCTTCTCTAACATAAAATAAAGGACCCCAGGTGTTTGTAAAAGCACCGTTAAAACGATATCCGATAGTAGTTACAGGTGAACCTGTAACTTCATTGATGCGACCTTTACTATAAATAGTGTCGGTAACAACAACACTTGTACTAGCAGAATTATTTAAAGGTTGATCATCAGCAGTAGAAGATGTAAGCGTATAATTAAAATTTAAAACACCAGTAGAAGTTATATTTGGTAAATCGTATGAAGATGGTGCAAAAGCTTCAAATAAAGAATCGCTTGGAGCAAATGTTCCACTAATAGTAATAGAATCTTGGTGTAAAATTGAAGCTGTTCCTGAAGTTGGAGTAAAAGTTGCAACAGATTTTACTTTAACATTTGATTCTGTACTGCTACCAAAATTTGCAATAAATGAACCAGTATAAGCTTTGTAAGCGTTATTATTGGTTGCCGCAGCTAATTCATATTTAGGAATTGCTGATGCATGAAATAAAGATAAAGAATTATTTACAAATCCAAGGTCGTGAGTAAAACCAAAACCCCAATTAGTTAAAGAAACATATACATCTTGACCATTATACATTTGACCGTTAATTGCATTACCATCAGCTTGAGATATCATCAAAACTGGAATTGTAACACTTGCAGCATTATTACCAGCAGCCATACCAACAGCCCCGCCTGGAACATTATTTACAATAATAATTCCGATAGCACCAGCCAATTGTGCATTGTATGCTTTTTCGCTAAACATACATGAACCACGGTAAATCATAGCAAATTTACCAGTCATAGAACCAACTGGAGGAGCAACACAACCAAGACTATCTCCTGTTGGTTTCACCAATTGAACATTGTACCAAAAAGAGTCAATCGCTCTTCCCCAATTACTTGTACCACCTGAACCATCATTAGATTTAGTGAAAGATTTAACACCTGCAACAGCAGTTGGAGAATTCACTAATAAAGAAGGTTCAACTAGATTAATTAATTGAGCTTCAGAAGACGCAGCACTCATTAAAAATAAGCCTGCAAATGCAGATTTAAGTAGAGTTATTTTTTTCATGTTAGAATAAATTATGGTTTAGTAGAGCAATTTAGATAATAATTTGTTAATAAAAAAAAGTATAAAAATAAAAATACTTAAAAACCAAAAGATTTACTGAGCTGTAGCATTTTATCGATTGGTTTTTTAGCTGCTAAACGTATCTCTTCATCCATTAAAATTTCAGGTAATTCATTCTTTAGACATAAATACTATTTTTCTAAAGTATTCAATTTCATATGTGGACAGTCATTACATGCACATGCATTATCAGGTGGAGCAGGAATAAATGTTTTATTGGGTGCACTTTTTTGCATCTGATGTAAAATACCAACTTCAGTAGCTACAATGAAAGAATTATATTCAGAACTAACAGAATATTTCAATAATTCAGTTGTAGAACCAATAAAATCTGCATGTTGTAGAATAGCTTCTTCACATTCGGGATGTGCAATAAATTTAGCAGTTGGATTTCGTTCTTTTAATTTAATTATTTTTTCAAGAGAAAACAATTCATGAACCATGCATGCACCTTGCCACAATAACATGTTTCTACCTGTAACTTTATTGATAAAAGCTCCTAAATTTCTATCTGGAGCGAAAATAATATCTTGTTCAACTGGTAAACTTTCAACAATTTGTCTTGCATTTGATGAAGTGCAAATGATGTCACTTAGTGCCTTTATACCAGCAGAACAATTAATATAAGAAATTACTAAATAATTAGGATGTTTTTCTTTAAAAGTTTTAAAAACAGGCGGTGGACAACTATCACTCAACGAACAACCGGCTTTCAAATCAGGTAACAAAACTTTTTTTGTAGGATTTAAAATCTTTGCAGTTTCTGCCATAAAATGAACACCAGCAAAAACAATAATATCTGCTTCAGTTTTTGCAGCAGCTTGAGCCAAACCTAAACTATCTCCAATAAAATCAGCTATGTCTTGAATTTCTGAATCTTGATAATAATGAGCGAGTAAAACTGCATTCTTCTCTTTTTTCAATTTTATGATTTCAGCAACCAAATCCAAACTTGGGTCAATTTCCAAATCCAAAAAACCATTTAGCGCAAGTCTTTCAACAGCAATTCCGTAATTCACAGACATAAGAATAAAAAATAAAATACCTTTTTAAAAAAGTTTATTATCAATTAGGATTGTGAATTTGGGGAAAGAAAATCACAATCCACATTGCAAAACTAAATGAAATCAGTTCATCAATACTCAACATTGATTTATACCCAAATGAAACAAGCTATTTTAGCTAAATCCACAGCAATTTGGGGATTTGTGGATAAAACTGAAGTGAGCAAAAATAGGAATGTGGATTTTTGGATTGACTGTTTGAAAACTTCATTTTTATCTTTGAAACTATTTTTAGGAAAATCCAATTGTTTAGAATTGTTCATTATCGAATAGTTTTACGGCAACAATCCACAGCATTCCACAATTGAAATGGGGACAAATTCACAGTAATATATATTATTTAATAATTTTAATCTAAAAAAATCGAATTAATAAAGATAATTTCAGTTAATAATAGCTTTGTTATCTCAATTTTTCGCATAAATTTGCCCTCCTTCATAAAATATAATTAACACACAACCTATTATGGCTGTAATTCAGAAAATCAGGGATAAGTACGCGAAACTAGCAGGTGGGGTCATTGCAGTATCTTTAGTTGGCTTTTTATTAATGGACGCCGGTGACAATTTGAAAAAAATTTTTACGGGAACTAATTATGTGGCCAAAGTAAATGGCGAAAAAATTGACACAAAAGATTATGCAGTTCGAATCAATGAATATGAATCATTGTATGAATTGATGGGCAGCAAAATTGATGACAACACACGTGCTCAAATACACAATCAAGTGTTGAGTGAAATGATTTATGAAAAACTAAGTCAAGAACAAAAAGATGCTCTTGGAATTGTCATTGCACCAGACGAAGAAAAAGAAATGTTTTCTGCAACAAATCCAGATCCATTTGTAAAACAATTTCCTTATTTCAAAAATCCTGAGACCAATCAATTTGATCCTCAATATTTGGTTCAGTTTGAAAAGAAACAATTGCCAAATACTCCTGAAGCTCAAAAAGCAATGGAACAATGGGCAATTTTCAAAAGCTACATTATTAGAAATAAGCTTGTTCAGAAATACAATTCATTGTTCACTGGATCTGTGTACACACCAAAATTTTTGTTGGATCGTGGCATGAAAGATCAGTTCAATGTTGCTAGCATCAGTTTTGTAAAAATCCCTTATGCTACGATTAATGATGCTGATATAAAAGTGAGCGATGCTGAAATTCAAGATTATTTGAAAAAGCACGAAGCACAATATAAAGTGACTGAAATTTCTAGAGGTATGGAATATGTTGCATTTGACATCACTCCATCCGCTTCAGATACTGCAGCTTCGTATGAAACACTAGTTCAAATTAAACCTGAATTTGCAACAACAACCGATGTTGAAAGTTTTGTAAACAGAAATTCTGAAGAAGCATATTCTGGTAATTTTGTTACTAAGAAATCTTTTGCTTCTCCATATGCCGATACAATTTTATCACAACCTGTTGGAACAGTTTACGGTCCATATTTTGACAACGGATTTTATAAATTAACTAAAGTATTAGCAAAACAAACACTTCCTGATTCTGTAAAAGTTCGTCATATCTTAGTGAAAACTGAAGACAGAGGAGCGCCAGTTTTGAGTGATAGCATTGCTAGCAAAAAAATAGACAGCGTGAAAGCAGCACTTGCTGGTGGAGTAGATTTCAAAGAATTGGTTACAAAATACAGCGACGACCAAGGTAGTAAAGCAACTGGCGGTGAGTATGATTTTTCTTTAAGTCAAAGAGCACAACTATCTAAAGAATTTGCTGATTTTGCATTTGAAGGAAAAGCAGGTGAAAAGAAAGTAGTAAAAGTGAAAAACGATGCTTATGCAGGTTATCACTATATTGAAATCATCAGTCAAAAAAATATGGAAACTGCTTCTAAATTAGCAACTGTTTCTAAGTCATTGTTCGCTAGTGAAGAAACACAAAACGCAGCCTATGCAAAAGCGCAAGAGTTTGCTGGAAGAAATACTACAGCAAAAGCTTTTGACGAAACAGCCCAAAAACAAGGATTAAATAAATTGCAAGCACAATCTGTAAAAGAAAGTGACTTCACCATTCAAGGTGTTGGAAGTTCAAGAGAAATTATTCGTTGGATGTATCATGCAAAAATTGACGATGTATCACAAGTTTTCTCTTTAGACAATCGCTACATCATTTGTAAATTGTCTTCAATTCAAGAAGAAGGTTTACCAAAAATTGATGCTTCAAATCGTCCAATGTTTGAAGCTGTTGTGAAAGCAGATAAAAAAGCACAAAAAATCATGGATAAATATAAATCTATGAAAACCCTTGATGCTATAGCTCAAGCTTCAAGCCAACCCTTGATGAATGCAGATTCTTTTAATGCAGCAACAACTTATTTCCCTGTTTTCGGTTTCGAGCCAAAAATTGTTGGTTACACTTTTAGCGAGAGTTTTAAACCAGGAACAGTTTCACCTGCAATCAAAGGACAAGATGGTGTTTTCTATATCATGTTAAAATCTCGTCAACAAGTTCCAAATCAAAATGCTGACCCAAATCAAATGTTGCAACAGCAAATGATGCAAAACCAACAATTGAAAGGAAACATTGCTTCGATGAAATTGGAATCAATTCGTAAGAGTGCAACTATTAAATACAGTGTAGATAATCTGTATTAGAAATATTGAATTCCCTATTATTAAAAACAGCGTCCCTAAAAGGCGCTGTTTTATTTTTTGTTCCATTGAACAACTAATTTTGCAAATACAATCATTAGGCTTTTTATGGAAACCATTGTCAACAAAGTTGCAGAAAGTAATATTATCACTTTAGACCTTTCTACATTTTTACCAAACAAAGAAACGATAGCAGTTTTAGACATCAAGCCATTTCTATTTATGGAAATGATTGTGAAAGAGAAAGACTTCAGAGCAAAAGTGCAAGAATATGACTGGTCGGTTTTTCAAAACAAACACGTGGCCATTTTTTGCAGCGTAGATGCCATCATTCCAATGTGGGCTTACATGTTGATTACTAGTCAATTGTCTTCAATATCCGCTTCTGTGTTTTTTGGAACAGAGCAAGAAGTTGAAAAAAAATTAATTCTCGAAAATCTCGATAAAATAAATCCACAAGAATATTTGGATAAAAGAGTAGTGCTTAAAGGTTGTGGCGATGTGGCAGTTCCTGAAATTGCTTATACCTTAGCCACATTCAAATTGATGCCTGTCGTGAAAAGCTTGATGTATGGTGAACCATGTTCCACCGTTCCGATTTTCAAAAGAAAATAAAATTCAGTTCATTCGAACCAAAAGATTGGCAGCAATTTTTTCAGAAAGCATCAATTGATTTTCATTGTCCACGAGCACAACAATGCTGTGATCGAAAGGCATTTCTTCTAAAACTTTTATTTCATTCCCCAAATCCAAATTCAGCTTTTTCAATTGTTTCAAAAAAGCAGAACTCGTGTCTTTCACACCAACAAGAATACAAGCTGAACCAACTACAACATTACTAAGCATCATGGTTGATGCATTGGGCAAAATTCCTTTTTCGTTTGGGATTGGATCACCATGAGGGTCATATTGTGGATATTTCAATAATTTATCAAGCCCATCAATTAATTTTTGTGAATGAATGTGTTCCAACTCTTCGGCTACTTCATGTACCTCGTCCCAAGAAAAATGAAGCATCTGATGCAAAAAAGTTTCCCAAAGTCGATGCTTACGCACAATTTGCAAGGCGACTAATTTTCCTGATTCAGACAAAATAAGTTTCTTATATCTTTCATAAACCACTAAATCTTTTTCCGATAATTTTTTCATCATGTCGGTAACCGTAGCGGGTTTGGTTTTCATTCGTTCCGCAATTTCATTTACAGAAACCTCACCCGATGAGTTGTTGGTTTGCAATGCATAAATGGCTTTCAAATAATTTTCTTCTGTAAATGTCAATAGCGTCATCTTAGCTGAAAAGTACAACTTTGCTCCAAATTTTTATACTTTACAACACCAAAACCA
Organism: uncultured Flavipsychrobacter sp.; assembly: GCA_964576425.1. Classification (GTDB taxonomy): domain Bacteria; phylum Bacteroidota; class Bacteroidia; order Chitinophagales; family Chitinophagaceae; genus JAFIGV01. The sequence continues at coordinate 6,160 of CAZNVQ010000095.1, forward strand.
AAACTTCTTGACACCAAAAAAAATATATCGATTAGCCAACCTATTTATTTGTTTATATTTTTTCGGTCTTTCCTCTTTTGCTCAAAATGTTGAAAGCGATAAACCTTTGTTGTCGCAACTAAAAGTTGTTTCAGAGGAAATTGATTCAGAAGGATTTATCAATCGTGTGGTGGAATACAAACAAGGTCGAATGATTGTGACCGAAATGATTCGCGTTCCTGCAATTTTACCACAACCAGATTATCAATTATCAAAGCCAGAAGAAAAAGAAGCTTTAAAAGTTCATATTTATAAGTCAAAAAGATGTTTGGTAGTGAAGTTGGGCAAAAAAATTATAAAGACCTACAAAGCATCACTTGGTCCGCAGCCCGATATGGACAAAAAAATGGAAGGTGACAGATGCACGCCCGAAGGGAAGTTCACAATCATTCGAATCAATCCGAAATCAAAGTATAATATTTTTATGCAATTGAATTATCCCAATGAACAATCTTGGGAAAAATTCAACGAAAGAAAAAATTTGGGAAAAATTCCCAAGCAAGCCAAAATTGGTGGCGACATTGGGATTCATGGCATTTGGAAAGGAGGAGATGATATGATCGAAATGGGTGTGGGTTGGACGGACGGATGTATTGCCCTAAAAAACAAAGATGTGGAAGAGCTCAACGAATTGATTCATGTAGGCACAGAGGTTTATATTTATAAATAAAACTCAAGATAGTTTATCTAAAAACGCAACATAAAAATCCGACCAATTTTTCCATTCTTTGTCGGTTCCCAAAGAGAAGTTGTGAAAAACAGTTACGAGTTGACTATTAGTTTTTTGAAGTAATGCGGTCATTTCTTCCAATTTTTTTTGAGCATCGTTGGCACTCAATTTCAACTCAAAATGAGCTGTGGTATCCATGAAACAAAAAGGATGAATTATTAAATCAGTAATGCGATTGTGCAACACATCGAACCAAAAAAAACTTCTTCCTGTTCCTGCTCTGAAACCCAGACTAGCACCATATCCCATGCTAAAATCTTCTTTAATTCCTTGTTCTATCAGGAATGAAAAAGTTTCAGGAATTTGAAATTTTAAATAATGCTGTCTGCTGATATTTATGTCTTTTTGCGTCAATTCCTCCAATCGATTTTTTTCTTGTTGAAAAATTGCTGATGTGCTCGAAAAATAAGAGGGATGAAGTCCTACAGTATGAGAATTTGAAAGGTTTTTATATAAACTTTTGATAGCAGAAAAACGAGGCAAATTATGCTTGTCGAAATCTGAATTTTCTGCAGCAGCTAGCAAAAAGTAAATGGGTTTTACATTGTATTTTTTGTGCCAATCCAAAAGGCAATCAAAACAATCGAATGGATCTTTTTTAAATCGAGCAAGCACTAAAAACCTCTCCACAAAAGCATTAAAATTTCCTTTCAATAAAGCCAAACCAAAACCGCCCAAAGTTCGTTTCCAACCTTTGTGGAGATAGGAATAAGCAATGTCGATGTCGTAAGTTGGTGTGAAAGAAAATGGTTTAGTTTGAAAACAGAGATTCAATTTTTTTTTAACCATCAATTGAAAGGCATGCAACCATTCATCAACAATTGGTCGCTGCAAACAACCTAATTGAAACAAGATGCTGTTTTCTGGTGCATAGCGTTGATGTTTATCTTTTTTATGTGGAAGATATTCTTCATATCTTGAAATCAAAAAGAACACAGCACTGAACAAATCAAAAGGAATTTCGGCATTCAAATTTTGATGAAATAGTGAGGGAATTGAATGCCATTCATTGGTTTGAAAATCAAATTTTTTAAAATCATTTTCCCAAAGCAAACCCGCATCGGGAATATGAAAATCGGCAAGTTCATTTTTTATATTTCCATAGCTGATGACGCAACTGTCATTTTTTATAAAATTTTGGTTGGAAGAAAAAATGGAATAGGTAGTTTGAAAAACATGAGTAAAAATCCAATCTAAAGTAAAGTGTAACCTTGGCGAGGTTTTGTCGCAAAGAATAATGAATTGACTTTTGTCGGATTTTAATTGTTTTCCTTCCAAAGCTGACGGAATGATTTTGGTGCAAAATGAAGTTGGCTTCGGTTTTTACTCCATGAGTTTTTAAATATCATATTGACAACAGAAGTTTTGACGCTAGCCGGTGCCATGTTCATCAAATTTGGGTGTAGCATAGCTTTTTTCCATAAAAACCAACTCAAATTTTCGCTTCTGTCATTGAGACCCGCTTTCACGGCTAGATTTCTGTTTTCCAACAACATTTCATGAATATTGATTTTCAAAGGACAAACTTCTGTGCAATTGCCACAAAGACTCGAAGCATAGCTAAGATGCTTCGTATCAGTCATTTCTTTCAGGTGTGGACTAATGACAGAGCCGATTGGTCCGCTGTAAGTGGTGCCGTAAGCGTGTCCGCCAATGTTTTTATAAACAGGACAAGCATTCAGACAAGAACCACAACGAATGCAATACAAACTTTCTCTTACTTCAGGTTTTTGGAGCAAATTGGTTCTTCCGTTGTTGAGCAAAATGACGTACATATCTTCAGGTCCGTCTTTTTCATTTTCTTGTTTTGGTCCGGTGAAAATCGTATTATAAACAGTTACATTTTGTCCTGTTCCGTAAGTAGAAAGTAAAGGCCAAAACAATTGTAAATCTTTAATGGAAGGAATCATTTTTTCAATACCAACGATGGCAATATGTGTTTTTGGCCAAGCGGTGGCAAGCCTTGCGTTGCCTTCGTTTTCGGTAACACAAACGCCGCCGATATCTGCAACCAAAAAATTTCCACCTGTGATGCCGATGTCTGCGCTCAAATATTTTGCTCTTAGGTTTCGACGAGCAATTTGCGTGAGTTCTGACGGAGAAAGGTTTGGAGGAACACCAAGTTTTTCGTGAAAAAGCTTGGCAACGTCTTCCTTGCTTTTATGCATAGCAGGAGTTACGATATGATAAGGCGCTTCGCCATCGAGTTGTTGAATATATTCTCCGAGGTCGGTTTCTACAGATTCTATTTGGTGTTGGGCAAGAAAATCATTGAGATGCAATTCTTCGGTGACCATTGATTTGGATTTCACCACTTGTTTTGCATTTTTTTCCTTGCATATGTTCAATACAGCGTCTAGAGCCTCTTGTGCGGTGTCAGCCCAAATCACCTTTCCACCACGTTTGGTAAAATTTTGTTCGAAAGCTTCGAGGTAAACATCCAAATTTTCCATCACTTGCCACTTGATATTTTTGGCTTTTTTTCGAGCCAATTCCAAGTCAGCGAATTGTTGTTTTCCTTTCACCACGGTGTCGGCGTATTTCTGAATATTAAAACTCAGCTTTCTTTTATGCTCTAAGTCTGCGGCTTTGACAGCGCTTTTGGATAAAAAAACGGATTGAGATGGTGTCATGGTTGTTCAAAATTAAGTCAAGAAAGAGAGAGAAATCACATCTAAATAAAATATATAAGTACAAGATTTGCTATTAACAAATAGCTTAATTTTTTGTTTTTAAAACATTTTTTTATTTTTCCAAAGAAATTGTTAACTTTAGTTTTATTTTTCTGTTAAAAAATTGAATAAATTAATACTTTTAGGACTTATTTTTAGTGAAAAATTGGATGTTTTGAGTGCATGTTTTGGATTTAATTGGACAGCGTTTGGTTCCCATTTACTTATTGGACAACTATGGATTAGTAATGTAAATTGAATATGATTGGAATTGGAAATGTACTTTTTGAGTGCATAAAATGAAA
>CAZNVQ010000096.1:0-3835 GCA_964576425.1 uncultured Flavipsychrobacter sp.
GCTGAACACCGAATAGCAAAAATGCCCGACCAAAACGAGCAAGGTGCGGGCATTTGTTCTATTCGACTAAATGTTGTGCTATCACCCTTCTATTTCGATATTTTTATTCGTTTTTATGTTTGGTGTTGGTTTGGTAGCTCTTTTGAATTTTTATTTGGCTTTGGGCGGTTGGAAAAATGCAAATGTGCTACCAAATGTTTAAGTTTCTTGTAGTTCTTTTGTTTTAATATTTTTAGATTTCTTTACACAACTTTCAGCCAAAGCATTTGCAACGTGCCACATCAAAACAGGCGGAATTGCGTTACCAATTTGTTTATATGCTTGGGTTTCGCTAACTGGAAACGAAAAGTTTTCAGGAAAAGACTGAATACTTGCGGCTTCTTTTGGAGTAAAACGCCTGTAAATTTCCTTTTCTGGATTTACCAATAAAACAGGGTCTCTCGAATTTAAACTTGTCTTTGACAAATGCGATGTTACAGTTAAACATTGTCCGTTTAAATCTTGATATAAACCACGTTTCATATTGTTTTTTGCATTTTTCATACCCTCAACTGCTCTTTGAGAGAAATAATATTTTTCGTCTTCAATCGCTAATTGTGGAATGACTTCTTTCAATGGGACCCATTTTTTTGTACTGAAAAGATTGCTTTCCGAATGTGTTTCTAATGGAAATTTATAATCAATATTTACATCATTTCGTACTCCAACAATAAAAACACGTTCTCTTTTTTGAGGTATTCCAAAGTTTGAAGCAAGTAAAACTTTATATTTTACTTTGTAACCAACACTCTCAAATTCTGTTATTACTTTTTTAAGAATTTCTCCTTTTTGAAGTGTTACGAATCCTTTTACGTTTTCGCAAACGAAAAATTTAGGTTGTCTTGCTTTCAAAATTTTTACAAGTTCTTTGTAAAGATTTGCTCTATCATCGTTTATGTCTTTATTAGGATTTACCGTACTGAATGATTGGCAAGGAAAGCCTCCAAGCAACAAATCAAAATCCTCGATTGCATTAATATTTACATTTTTAATATCATCGCAAACCGCTGGATGTTCAAAATTTGCATTGTATGTTTCAATTGCATATTTGTCAAAATCCAAAGCATAGCTTATCTCAAATGGAAGTGGCTTGTAATTATCTTTTAGGAATTTAAAACCTCCAAGTATTCCTAAATCCGAGCCTCCACAGCCACAAAAAAATGATGCTACTTTAATTTTATTTTCCATAATTAATATTGTTTGTCTATACTTTCAGAACCAAAGTCCATTCTGTACAAGGTTGGTTAAACTGTGATAATTCCGCTTTCGTTTTTCCCGAAAGGATCGTTTATTTTTCTTACGATTGTTGCATTTGGAGTAAAATAAACTCTATAAATGTTGTATGCAGAACGATATTGTTTTGCAGCAATCCATTCTTTTCTTGTTAAGTTGATTGTATCAGTCCAAGAATTATCATTTAAGTCTGGTTCGGTAATACGTTTTGTAGATTTAACTTCTACAAACCTTGCGAATTCGGGTTCTTCTCGATTTTCATTTGCTTCAACAGAAGAAATATCATAACCTAAACCTCTTTGTTTTCCTAAAAGCAATACTTTATTTACCAATCTTGGGTGTGTTGCGTTTACACGTTCTTTCTCTAAATCGAAAACAAAATCTTCTCCCTCATCGCCCAAAATAGTTTTATCAGTTCCCTTCTGTGGTATTTTTGGTTTTTCGACTTCTTCACGTTGTAATGCTTCAATTGAAGTAGAAAGTATTTCGGAATTTAGAACAGCGATTTTTCCAAAATAAGTCGTCCAATCAAAATACATTTGTTTCTTATCTTCATCATTAGTTAAGTCATATTTGAAGATGTCAAATTTTAAAGGTTGAGCTAATTCAGAAATAAAAACATCAATAATTTCTTTTTCTATTTTATTTATTACCAAATTATTTCCGTCAATAATAATCAAGTTAGCCAAAGCCAACAAGTTAAATTGTTCTCTTATGTGTTGTGTGTGAAAAGAACCTGTTTCTAAATATTTAGTAATGTTGTTTTCTCTGTCTTTTATGATTGTACCTAAAACTTCTTCTACGGAAATATCACCTTGCAGAACTTGTTTTGCATTGAGAACGTAATAACCAATTTCATCTTTGGAAAGTATAATTCCACTTTTTTGAGCAAGTGAAAGTAAAGTCAAAACAAAGTGAAACGGCTTAAACTTTATTCCGTCATTAAGGCGTTCTTCAATCGTTTGGATTTTTTGAGTTCCGTTAGGAAACTGAAAATTCAAACAAAGATTTTTGAAAAATGCAGGTTGGTCGTTATCAATCAAAAGTTTTTCGTTACTCGGACTTTCATAAATGTAATGTTCGTCAAAATAGTACAACCCAAAAAGTTTTCCTGCAACTTCGGTGATGTGATTTCTAATTGTTTTTTGATTGTTGTCTCCAAGATATTCAAAATCATCATTGTAGATAATTTGAGATAGTCTGTCATTAAATTCTTGGTCAAATATTTCCTTTGTGCAAGGGCATATTTCAGCTACGATATTTGCGTAAGCTGGCAAAAGGTTGTCTAGTTCCTTTTGTGCTTTACCTCGAATAATGGTACATCTATATTGAATATCTGGGTTGAACATACTTTAAATATATTTAATTAATTCCTCTGCGATAATTTTAGCTAATAAAGGTGGAACTGCATTTCCAATTTGTTTTAACTGACTTGTTTTTCCACCTTTGAAAATATAGTCATCGGGAAAAGATTGTAATCTTGCACTTTCTCGTGCAGTAGGAACACGGTCAAATTCATAATGAAAATGATGATTGTGTCCTGTGTCAATCGTGAAACTTGGTTTTTGACTGTTTAATCTCGTCCAAGCAATATTTACTTTTCTTGTCTGATGAAGTTCTTTTGGTAAACTCTTATAATTTCCACCATCGGGAACCATCGAAATAATTTCAATTGTTTTTTCATTATGAATTGTAATTTGATGATTGAAAACTCCGGAGGCGTTTTTTCTCATCAATCTTTGAAATTCATTTTGTGCTTTTATTGGATATTTACTTCCATCATCCAATGTTTCTTTCGGTAAATCCGAAATTGCTTCTTTTGAAGTGATATGTTTTTCGGTTGTTGGTTCAGGAAAAACAAACTCTTTGTTGTTTTTTGTTCCAATAAAAAATGCTCGTTTTCTGTTTTGTGGAACACCATAATCAGAAGCTAATAAAATCTTGTAAACAACAGTGTAGCCGAGTTTTTCAAAGTCTTTTATTATGCTGTCTTTTACTACCCCATTTCCCATTGATATGATATTTGGAACATTTTCCATTAGGAAAACTTTAGGCTGATAGTATTTAACAAAACTCACAAATGATTTATAAAGTTGGTTGCGTTCATCATCAATTATTCTTTTTCCTGCAATAGAAAATCCTTGGCAAGGAGGTCCGCCAATAATTACATCGACATTTTTTATTCCTGTTTTTTGTGCAATTTCTTTTGGTATTTCTGTAAATAAATCTGAAACAATTCCTTTTGCATTTTGGTGAGTATTTTCAAAAGTCACTACAGCATCTTTCCAATTGTCAATACCTAAAAGCACATCATAACCTGCTTCGATGAACCCATAAGAAAGTCCACCACAACCGCAAAACAAGTCTATTACTGTTGGTCTATTTTTCGTCCTCAAAATCTATTTTAACCTGTTTAACGTTTATGCTTTTTAGATAATTTACCTTTTCTTCTGCAACAATTAATGTTTTTGGGGAACAATTATATTGATACATTTTTTTAGCGAATTGGTCACCAAAATATTCTGTTTTCAAATCTTCAATGTCAAGTCCAAAAGTGTCGGCT
>CAZNVQ010000096.1:3845-9829 GCA_964576425.1 uncultured Flavipsychrobacter sp.
GTTTTGCACCTAATTGAGTAAGTGTAAGATTGTTTTGAGTTCTTAAACCTCGTATGAATTCTCCAAAATTTGCTTCCATTGTCTTGAATAATTAATCTTGACGATTTTGACAAAAGTAGCAATAATATTTTTCTCGAAAATATTATGTAGTTTTTTAAGTGTTGGAAAAATTTAAGCTCTTTTGGTTTTTAGTGATGGCTTTGTGCGGTAGGAAAAACCAAATGTGCTTGAATGTGCGGCGGTTTTTAGGGTTTCGCTCAACGGTCGTTGGCTTGCGTAGTGGCGAAGGTAAAGTTAGTCCGCATGGAGGAAGATTCCAAAGATGAAGAAAGAAAAGATGATTGAAAAGCTACAAAGCCGCCATTACGCAATTGCCACATGTTGGCGGTAGTTACGTTCATAAACTAATTTCGATTAATGTCCGTAAGTGTATTCATTTGTTTGAGTATTGCCACCACCGATTGAACCTGTCTCAGTTGATTGCAATGTATTCTCATCCAGTACAACAATGTTTTGCACTTGTGTGCCGAATGTGGTGGTGGTGGTTGCAAGTTGAGTTTCGCTACTTTGAAAAGCCCATGTTCCACTTATGTATGTTTGAGGGTCTGTCACACTACATTTTGTTGCTCCTTCATCTACGCTATAAATTGAAGTTGTTGAATAACTTACAATATTATCTTTAACACAACTTTGAATTGTCGAGTAAGCATCAACCCAAGAGCCACTATTAATCTTGTATCTTACATTAGTTAATTTCCAAGTGCTTTGTGTCAACAACTGAGTTTTGGTTTTTGCGGTCGTGGTTGTCTCGGATTTCTTATTACAAGATACTAATAATAAAACGGTCAATGTCATTAAGGTTAAATGTTTTAATGGTTTCATTTTGTTTATTTTTTAATTCATCAAATTTATAGTTTATTTTTTCTTTTTACAATATTATGTAATTAATTTTCTGTAATTACCGCCAACATCCATATAAACGCAACTTAATAAAAACTCACTTAAAAAACTTTCGTTTATTTCAAATTTTAGAGTGATATACATAGTAATAAATGGTGTTGTTTTTTTATGCGCCCAAAATTCAATCCATAGCTCTTTTTCTCCCTGTTATTGTTTTTCATAAAACCAAAACAGCCCATTCATCAGAGCAGGCTGTTTGGATTAAATATTGTTATAAAAACCAATATCACTTCACCCAATTTTCTTGGTTCAAATGCTCCAAACTCGCCTCAATATTGTATCTGTTTTTGATGTATTTAACCAGTTGTTCTGCCGCAAAAACAGAACGATGTTGTCCGCCTGTGCAGCCAAACGAAACGCTGAGATAATCAAACCCTCGTTCCAAATATTCATCAATACTCAAGGAAACCAAACCAAAAACATGGTCTAAAAATTCTGGCATTTTGGTTTCGGTTCTTAAAAAATCCTGCACCGCAGCATCTCGCCCACTCAAGTGTTTATAAGGTTCAAACCTCCCTGGGTTTAAGATGCCCCGACAATCAAAAACATAGCCACCGCCATGCGTCGTGGAATCCGTTGGAATGCCTTTTTTATAAGAAAAACTTTGTACTTTAATTGTCAATTGATTCCCCTCAGCAGCCGATTTTTGCGTGAAATGTGCTTGCATTTCTTTAGTGGACAATTTTTCCAATAATGACCTCAATTCAGGATAAACAGGAATTTGTGGATAGGTGTTCAAAAAGGTTTCTAAATTTTTCAATGCCGGCGCAATGCTTGAAATAAAATGGGGCTTTTTCTGCAACAAACCACGATAACCATAAGCACCCAAAACTTGCAACAAGCGCAACAAAACAAACTGTGCATAGCCCTTGCGGAAAAACACTTCATCCATTTTTGAAATCGGCAATTTGTTGATAGCAGCCACATAGCCATTCAGCAAATCTTCTTTCCAAGCCTCGGGCAACTGTGCTTTTGCCTGCCACAACAGCGATGCCAAATCGTACTGAACCGGTCCTTGCATCGACCCTTGGAAATCAATCAAATAGGGTTTGTTGTTATGCATCATGATGTTTCGGCTTTGAAAATCACGATACATCAACATCTGTGGCTGAACGGTGGAAAGGTCTTTGCTGAGCCTTTCAATTTCATCCATCAACTCCGATTTGTTGTACAGTACATTTTGTACATCAACAAAGTAGTATTTAAAATAATATAAATCTGATTTGATGGTTTTTTCATCAAATTTTTTGGTCGCATAGCATTGGTCATAATTGGCTTCTCTGCCTGCAAGCCATTGCGCTTTTGCCAATTGTTCCAAAGCTAGATGATAGTTTTTTCTAACTTCTTTGGTCAGTCCCTCACTCATCAATTGGTCGAAAAGCGACACATTGCCTAAATCCTGTTGTATATAATTTTTCCGGTCTTTGCTGATTTTATAAATTTCAGGAATATTGATTTGATATTTTTTAAACAACTCTGTGAAGTAAAAATAGCTGTTGTTTTCTGCCACATTGGAATTATAGGTTCCGATGGCAGTTTTATTTTCATGCGACAATCTGTAATATCTTCTGTCGGAGCCCGAAATGGGAAGGGCTTCAATTTGGGTTGCTTTTTGTCCGAAATGCTCTTCAAAAAGTTGTTCAATTTGCGCAAGAATGTTGTTTGATAGGTGGTTATTGTTCATCATATTTTTTAGGATATTCAAATAGAAATACTTCTTTTTTTGCTTGTTCCACGGCTGTCCAATCCTCGGCTTCGCAGCTGAAACCTACAATGCCACAAGTGGGCATGTTGGCAAGTGAAAAGGTGGTTGAAATTTGGTTGCAAAAATGGGTGATTCCCGGATTGTGGGCCACAATAAATACTGAGGAAACCGAGGAATCAAGCCATTGTAATACTTGAAAAATCTGTTCAGGTGAACAATGGTATAAAGATTCTTCAAACTGGATTTTATCTTGGTCGTAGCCCAAAGCTTTGGCCATTTTTTTTGCTGTTTGTTGGGCTCTTTTTGCCGTGCTTGAAATGATGAGGTCGGGAATAATTCCTTTTTCTTTTAATATTTTTCCCATTCTCGGTGCATCGCGTTCGCCTCTATCATTCAGCGGACGCTCAAAATCGCTCAATGTTGCCGATTGCCAACTCGATTTTGCATGACGAATAAGGAATATATTTTTTTTCATCAAAGAGATTTCACCAAACTATTGTTCAAAATAACACAATTTCAAATCTTGACCATCGAAAACAGCATAACTGTTAAAACGCAACCAATCACCCAAATTCACATATAAACTTTCATTAGGCAATGGATATTCAATGGCTAAATGCCGATGTCCGAAAATGAAATAGTCCGTGTGTTTTTTCTTTAATTCGTCTAAACAAAACTGAACTAAAAATTCTTTTTCAGGACCAAGAAAAGGGTCTTCGGCGGCAATGTGTTTTGGACCTTTGTGGCTCAACCAACTTGCAAAACCAACGCCCGTGTCGGGATGAATTCGGCGATAGAGCCATTGTGAAAAAGGATTACGCAACACTTTTTTCAACAATTTGTAGCCGTTATCACCCGGTCCAAGTCCATCGCCATGCCCAATATAAAATTTTTTATTATTATATATTCTCTCAATAGGTTTGTGATGAACGGGAATTTGCAGTTCATCTTGAAAATAACCCCGCATCCATAAATCATGATTGCCCGTGAACGCTTCGATGGGAATTCCAGCATCGCTTAGTTCTGCTAATTTGCCCAAAAAACGGGTATTTCCTTTTGGAACAACATGTTGATATTCGAACCAAGCATCAAACAAATCACCAACTAAAAAGACATGAACTGCATCTGATTTGATGCTGTCCAACCAACGACAAACACGCTTTTCCCGTTCAAGACTACGCGCCTTATCTGGAATGCCGAAATGAAAATCGGAAGCGAAATATATTTTTTTTCCTTCGGGAATGGTCATGAATGCTGAAAAGAACTGCAATTTAAGCGAATGTCATGAAGTTGGGGCGCTAAAAATTTGATTTGAATTGACTTTTGTCAATAAGAAGATAGTAAAATGCTAAATTGATATTTGTCAATTTCTGTTGCCAAAAGCATTTTTACTTTTGACGCATCAAAAAATAAATCATGAAAACAAGACTTCTTATATTAGCCGCCATTTTGATTTTAAATAGTTGTTTTTTGTTTGCTGGAAATAGTTTTAGCGAATGGGAAAAAGACAAAAAAGCGGGCAATAACTTGAGCTTCGAATTCAGTAAAAATGGATTAGCTCAGAATTGGTATTTCAAAACGGCAAAAGTGATTAATAACAGAAGTCGTTCTGGCAAAGTAGTGGATTTTGATTTGGTGATTGACACGCTAGATGCAAAAGAGGGAAAGCAAAGTTTGAAATATGTAGTTCGACATTGCGAAGCGGACAAAGAACACATGAAAGAGCATGCTTACTATCCAGGTTTTTTTAAGGAAATTGATGTCACACCAGGAGCGAACTATATTATAAAATTATGGGTGAAAAATAAAGGAACTCAATTTGAAATTCGAACAAGTGCGGTGAAAGAAATGGGTGGAAAACCCTGTCCAGTTCAAGCGTTCAAAGGTGTTGAAAATTTCACTCAATGGACACCAATTACATTACAACAAAGAATTTGTGATGACATGAAATTTTTGAGAATAGAAGTAGATGTGCAATCAGAAGGTGTGTTTCAGATTGATGCAATTTCAATTACTAAACTACCGTAACGGAAACGTTATTTTAGGTTGTTTTTGCTCATTTTATTTCTAATTCTACTCAGTGTTTCTTCGTTCATGCCCAAATAGGAGGCAATGAATTTTAATGGTATTTTCTGTAGCAAATTAGGGTAATGTTCCAAGAAGTATTGATATCGTTCTTCCGCATTGTTTTTACGTAAAAGGAAAAGACGTTCTTCGCTCCAAACAAAATAATTTTCTGTAATCACCCTGCCCACATAATTCAATTCTGGATAGGTTTTATAAAGCTGATCGAGCTTGTTGAAATGAATTCGAGCAATAGTTGATTGCTGCAAAGTTTCAATGAAATGATAACTTGGTTGACGATTGTAAAAACTATCTGGAGCGGTGAAAAAATAACCTTCATCAATGAAAAGAGAATTGATTTCTTTTCCATCTTTAATATGATACATGCGTACCAATCCCGATTGTAAGACATACAAATAATGACAGACTTCGCTTTCTCTCAGAATCAAATTGTTTTTAGGTAAATCAATCCATTCAAAACAATTGTCGAAATGTTGAAAAATAGTTGCATCAAGCGGTTGAATGGCATTCATTTTATCATATAACCAAGTGAGCATATGATGCTTTTTTAGGGCATAAATGTACGCTAGATATTTTTACTAGTTTGAGTCACAATTTTTTTGATGACATGGTCTAATTCTTCTGCAGCGTCTTTCAAATAGCCAATACTTTGAGCAAGTTGATCTTCTGGTAAATTGGGCACAGATTGCAAAACCTGAACAATCCCCAATATGTTAGCCAAGATATTATTCCTATTTTACTTATCTCAACTACCATGTGGAGGTAAGAAGAATGATTTATACCACCAACTGGATTGAACGACTTAATAGAAATTATAAGCGAACACTACGTATGAGAACGGCTATGCCCAATCCAGAATCAGTACTATTTCTGCTTGGTAGCGTTGCCATTAAACGAACATAATACAATCATCCAATTCATCAATTTAGCTATGAAAACAAACTATTTAAATATTAATTTATCTTTGTTGGAGATAAATAAATTAAGAGATAAAGGGAAAATATATTTCTATTTCATTTTAAAGAAATTTATTAACATTTATAACAAAGCATTCAAAAATCAATTCTTACACACTTTTCTGAACAGTACCCATAGAAAAGCTTTCTAATTTTATTTGCCTTTAATCATTTTAATAATCTGTTTATATCCCTAATACGAAACGAGCCGCACTTTCGTGCGGCTCGTTGTCTTATTTCAATCAATATTGATTATCGCTAATCCTTATTGTTTGTTG
>CAZNVQ010000097.1:0-9815 GCA_964576425.1 uncultured Flavipsychrobacter sp.
TTGAATCAATGGGTTTATTTGACAAGCTCTTTAGAAGGAACAAAGAACAACAAGAAGAAAAGGAAGCACTAGACCAAGGTTTACAAAAAACTAAAGAAAGTTTTTTTAGTAAAATCACCAAAGCAATTGCTGGAAAGGACAAGGTTGATGAAGAAGTTCTCGATGAGCTTGAAAATGCTTTGATTGGCGCTGATGTTGGAATAGACACAACTGTTGAAATTATTAAAAGAATTGAAGCGCGTGTAGCAAAAGATAAATATGTAGGTACTTCGCAACTCAATCAACTGCTTCAAGAAGAAATCATGCAAATGTTGACCAATCCCAGCTCAAGGGAGTTTGAAACATTTGATTTGCCATCAGATAAAAAACCATATGTTTTACTTGTTGTTGGTGTGAATGGGGTAGGAAAGACAACAACTATTGGAAAACTTGCTCATAATTTCAAAAAGAATGGAAAGTCGGTTGTTCTTGGTGCTGCGGATACATTCAGGGCTGCGGCTGTTGACCAATTAACGATTTGGAGCGATAGAGTTGGAGTCCCAATTGTGAAAAAGGAAATGGGAAGTGATCCAAGTTCAGTTGCATTTGATGCGGTTGCTAGTGCAATGGCAAAAAATGCAGATATAGTCATTATTGACACCGCAGGTAGATTACATAATAAATCTTATCTCATGGATGAATTAGGGAAAATTAGGAGAGTAATTTCCAAGAAAATGCCTGATGCCCCTCATGAAGTTTTGCTGGTATTGGATGGGAGTACAGGTCAAAATGCACTGGAGCAAGCTAAGCAATTTACAGCAGCAACAGATGTAACCTCAATTGCAATTACTAAACTTGACGGTACAGCAAAAGGTGGTGTTGTATTAGCAATTGCAAATCAATTTAAGATTCCGGTAAAATATATTGGTGTTGGTGAAAGGATGGAAGATTTGCAAATTTTCAGAAAAGATGAGTTTGTGGATAGTCTTTTCAGCTTGCAGAAAGATTAAGGCTTTGTGTCTTTTTATATAATGGAAAAGGTCGGAACGTAATGTCCGACCTTTTCCATGTGATAGGTGTTTATTGAACTACAACTTATTTTACAACCGCAAGTTTTGCAGTTTTGATTGTTCCGTTTTCAGCTTTAACGCTTACTAAGTATAAACCTGAAGTGATTTGACTTAAATCAATGTTATGAACAGTTGAACCATTAGCATATTGCAATGCATTGTAAACTAACTTTCCAGACATATCAGTGATTGTTATTAATGCATTTGTATTCATTCCCACAAAGCTGATTGTTGCTGATTGAGAAGCTGGATTAGGGTGTACATTTAAAGATTCGATCTTAGCATTTGCAACTTGATCAATACCATTGATGATTACATAATCATAGTTTGTGTTAACTGGGTTGAAATTACACCAACCATTCATCCAATTGTCGCTCGTTGTTTGCGTTCCAGCAAATGCACCAATGTAATTTACTTTAGTGAAGAATGGATCTACTGCTTTGTTATTTGTGAAATCTGGAGGTGTAGTTGGCACATTATAATTTAATCCATTTCCTGTTGTATCATAGTTTATTGGTAAAAGTGGATTAAATGTTCTTGTAATACCATTGAAAACTCTTGTGCCATAAGTAATTGGTGAAGTGCTTGTTGGTACAAGGATTGGATTGGTTAAATCAAATGGATTTTGAAGACGAACGCCTGTTTGTTGAGTTGCATAAATTGCATTTTTAAACACTGGACTTTTAACAAATGACCATGGACCATCAAATGGAGCGAATGGCGTATTTGTAGTCGTATCAGCATTTGCAGTAGTTGGAGTTAAGCTTCTTGCGCCATTAACAACATATACCACATCTTTTGGTGATGGATTAGTGTTAGATGGAGTACCAGCAATTATATTGTTGCGAAATTGAAGCATTTGTGTTCCAATATTTGCAGTTGTAGAACCAAAAGCTGATGAAGATTCGTCAATCAACAAACCACATGGCCATCCTGCAATTACACTATTAACTAAACTCATTCCACTTCCTCTTCTGATATGAACGCCTGCTACATATTGAGGGTCAAAAGCTGTTGAAGTTGGACTTACCAATGGACCAATGGCAGTGATGTTTGAGAAAATAGGTTTAGTTATTTTTGAAGTATCTCCAGCAAGACCTGTTACTGTTCCTGTTTGATAGCTATCGCTTTCAAATGCTTTAGAACCACTTTGGTCTGCTGCATTTGGATCGCGTATGATAGCACCAAATTGAACTTTACCTTGATAGCCGTTGTCGTTATCAAAATCATCATCCCAACCTCTATAAGAAACTAAGTATTTTGCATTAACATTACCGCCGAAAAACTCATAGCTATCATCTCCACTGTATGAAATTTGAATATGATCGATTTGAGTGCCAGATCCAATTCCACAAAGCGTTAAACCGTTAACCTCATTATTTGGTGAGAATGCGATGCCTGGAAATTCAATTCTTACATAAGATAGTTTACCACTATTGTCAGCAGCATTTGTGCCGCCATAAAATGATCTTGGTCCTCCTTCAACTTGAGCTTCTCCTGTTGACCAGTTTGTTGGCGAACTTCCACAAAGAATTACACCACCCCAATCACCAAAAGTTCTTTGACCAACAGGTTGGTTTGAAGTGAAAATAATTGGGAAATTTTTAGTGCCGTTAGCATAAATTTTTGCACCTCTTTCAACGATTAAAGACCCTTTAGTATTTTTATCACCCTTGATAATAGTTCCACTGTCAATTGTCAAAGTTGAACCTGAGGTAACATAAACAAATCCTTTTAGGAGATATTGTTTGTTATTAGTCCAATGTGTATTGGTGGCAATACTGTCTTGAACAATAATGGTTTGGTAGGTTTGAGCTGTTGCTTTACCAATTGAAAGCGAAGCCAATAAAATGAGTACTGTGTTTTTCATAAATTGTTTTTTGAAAATTTATTTGGTTTTATTTAAAATTTAAATTTGAATCCAATTGAACAATATCTCCCTGGGCGATAATATTTCCACATATATTGTTCTTCATTATTGTCAATTTTCTTATCATTATTCATATCGTAAGCCAATCCAGTTCTGCCATTTAACAGATTTTGAATACCTATATTCATGGAACAATTTTTGAAAATTGTTTTCTCTAAATTGAAATCTAATGAGTGAAAAGGAATTTCATATAAGTTCGCAATAGGACCAAGACCAAGAGAATAAACTCTCGCACCAAAAACGTTATATAATAAGGAGCCTTTTAATTGATTTTTTTCACTTTGATAGTAAGTGCCAATATTGATTACATATGGTGATTGACCTTGCATATTTGTTGTTGGTAAGTTTGGATACTTATTATCTGTAGCAGCGTTACCAATTGTAAGTGTACTATTCGTCAAAGAAACATTGCCAACTAGAGTGAAATTAGAAAACGCTTTAGTGCCAATTATGTCATCAATGAAGTTTAAGTTCTTTCTTAATTCTGCTTCAAAGCCAATAATCTTAGCTGATTCAGCATTTACAAAAGTGAAATCTTTGTTGTCGCCACCAGGAATTAAAACCTTTTGAATTGGATTGACAAAATTCTTGTAAAACACACCCAATTGAATCATTTCACCTTGAGATGGATAATATTCCCAACGTGCGTCCAAGTTGTCAATGTTGGCAACTTTCAAAGGGTTTCCTTGAGGATTAAAAAGACTTGGGAACATAGCTCCATATAAACCAGCTCTATCTTCATTATCGTAGAAGTAGAATGATGCTTGTTCACGGAACTCAGGTCTGTTCAATGACTTTCCATATGCTAGTCTCAACAAGCTTTTTTCACTCAAATTATACGCAATGTTAACAGATGGTAAGAATGATTGTGTTGTGATATCTGTGTTTATTTTTTTGTCGTTAGTGTTGAAAGAATGTAACGATTGTGTATTGATTTCATGTCTTACACCACCAACTATTTTAATTTTTTTACCAAACGGTATGTTTAAGGAAACATAAGATGAGAATAATTTATTTTCAGCAGAGTAGCTATCGCCTTTTGTCGTTGCTTCTCCAATTTTGAATTGTCCAACATCGCCTACATTTTCCGTTGCAAAAATGTTGTTTATAGATTGTCTTTTGCTTGAGAACGGAACACCATTTGCAAAATATCCAAAAAGTCTAGCATCAAAAGCGCGGTCTTTGTATTCTAAATAATTACCAGCATTTAATTCAACTGAGTAATCTTTATTGATATTGATTTTCTTGAAAATGTTGTGATTGAATGAGTAGATGTGTTCTTTTAATGTTGAAAAGAATCTTCCGCCACCATACACTGGGTCAACTTGAGCGGCAATTGCTGTAGAGGCATACATTGAGTCTGGTGCATCAAGAGCTTTGTTAAATCTAATTCTTCTTAAGTCAGGTTGATTTTTGAATAAATTAGTGTAACCCAACGTCCAAGTATATTTTGTGTTATCATCATCAGATGTGTGAGTTCCGCTTAATTGGCTACAAAATGTACGGATACTTTGGTAACCCATGACATAAGAACGCTCAGCAGGAAATGCATCTGGTCTGTGCGCTAATGTTTGGTAATCTCTTACTAATACTGTTGATTTTCCTGTTTGGTTAAATATGTTTCTAAATTCAAATTTTGATTTTCCAACTGAAAGACCAGCATTTTCCATCAAACTAATGGTAGCTTTTGAAATAGATTCTTTGTCTTGATAAAAGTAAATTTGCGTTGTTGTATCAGCTTGTTCGAAATCTCTTCTTGTAATAGTATTATTAGTAGCTGTCTTAGAATATGAAGCACCTAATAAATTTCCAAATCTAAATTTCTTTCCGTTGTATGCATTAGTTGCGGATAAATTCAATCTTAAATCTGGACCGATATTTTTTTGGTTGATAGCCCAATCGTTATTAAATGATTTTGTAATAGCTATAATATTTGCATCACCACTTTCTAATCTTGATGGAACGATTGAAGGTATCGCACGACCACCATCGTCATAGCCCAACCAATCAGTTTTGCCTACACGGTTATAGTTAAAAGGAGTTCCAGTTGTATATTCTCTGAAAGAACTTTGAACACCAACATTGAATGAGTTTTTATCAGGTAGTGAAGTAGTGTAAATTTTAATCATTCCACCAGCGAAATCACCAGGTAATTCAGGTGCAGGTGTTTTGTAAATCATGATTCTATCAATTTGACCACTTGGTACTAAATCGAATGAAAATGATTTTTTATCTAATTCAGCTGAAGGTGCACCAGCATCATTAAGCCATGTTGTATTGTAACGGTCATATAGACCGCGAACCATTATAAATCTATCTTCTAAAATAGAAACACCCGGAACACGTTTCACAACATCAGCAGCATTTCTATCCATTGTTTTAGCAATCTGTAAGGCACTTATTCCACTAACTACTTGGTTAGCTTTACGAATTTCCATCACCACCGCATTTTCAGTATTGGTGATTTTATTTGTTTTTACAACAACCTCACCTAACATGCTGTTTTCAGGTAAAAGAGCAACATTGATAGTTATTGTTTCTGCGCCTTTAATGCTTACTTTTCTATTTTCTTTTTTGAAAGTAACATAGGCAAATTCCAATTCGTAATTTCCTTTTCCAAGGTCATTGAAACTAAATTTTCCTTCAGCATCAGTAGCCAATCCTTTTGAAGTTCCTTTTATCGAAACAATAACACCTTCAAGCGGTTGTTTAGTTTCTTGTTCTGTAACCACGCCAACGATTTTTCCTGCAAAAGCTGAAAACGAACTAAGTACAATCAGTACTGTGGAGAGAATTAATTTGTTCACTTTTTTAATTTTAGTTGTAGTATTTGATGATGCAAAATTTCAATACTAGTGTTACCACAATGACAACAGAAGTTTACCGAAATGTTATCTTAATGTGGCCAAATTGTTAATACTTTGTATTTTTTTTATTAGTTTTTATTTCCGTATTGTATAAATGATTCGAATTATTATCTTCGACTATATAACAATTTAATTATGGAAATGAATTATTACTACCTATTTATTGTTGCAGCAATCCCGTTATTGACAGGTTGGGTTTGGTACAGCAACATCCTTTTTGGCAATGCTTGGATGAAATCTGCAGGAATAGGCGTAACAGAAATTGGCAAGCTAAATATGCTGCTAATATTTTTACTTACTTATATATTAGGATTGTTCATCGCTTCTATATTAATGCCTTTTGTAATTCATCAATTTGGGATTTTTTCAGTTCTTCAAAATGAAGCAGATTTGAAAAATCCTCAAAGTGATTTGAGCAAATACGTAGCTGATTTTATGACTAAATACGGAAATAATTTTCGCACGTTCAAACACGGAGCGTTTCATGGAACCATTTTAGGGCTTATGTTTGCTACACCAATAGTGGCTATTAATGCCATGTTTGAAAATAAAAACTTCAAATATGTAGCAATTCATGCTGGTTATTGGATGTTGACTTTAGCTATAATGGGTGGAATAATTTGTGCTAATTTGTAATTTTAAACGAATAACAAACTACAACCCCTTAGAGCAGAATTGTCCATTCTTCCACTGACTTCAAATGTGCCGTTTTCATAGACTGTACCCAAGTCTTCTGTTGCTAAGAAACTGCACGAATAGATGTTTGATAAATCTATAATATTTAGACATCCATTTCCTTTTTCATGTGTCGTGAGAGGGTCATTCATTTCGCGACACATGACTTTCATTGTTGGTGTAGGTTGAAAAATACCTTTTTCAACAGCATAAGCTTGTGACATCAATTCAGTCATTCCATATTCAGAGTGAACATGTTTTAAATTCCATTTTTCAGCTAGAAAGTGATGAACTTGTGACCTTGTCCATTCTTCACGCCGGCCTTTCATGCCGCCAGTTTCCATGACAATAATATTCGATAAGTCGATTGGAAATTGATTAGCAAAGTCTAACAAAGCAAAAGTTACACCAAGAAGAATAGTTTTTTTTGAAGTTGATTGAGTTAAAATATTTTTTAATTCTTCCCAGTTTTGAAGGAAAAATCCATGTTCATTATGTTGGCTATAGCTCATGAGTGTTTTTGCCATATGAACCAAAGATGCATTTTTTCTTTCCAAATACGAAGGGAGCAAAGCAAGAAATCTATAATTTTTTGTAGATCCATAAACCGATTCAAATCCATTAATTAAAGAATCTTCATATAGATTAATGTCTGCAATAAAATGCTTGCTATTTGTCGTTTTTGAAGTGCCACTACTTTCAAAGTAGGAAAGATTAGATGTACTGAAATTGCCTGTAATTATTTCATGAGTTTTGAAGAAGCTTATAGGTAAGAATGGAATTTGATTAAGCTCTTTAATTTTTTTGATATCAATTTTAAGTTGATTGACGAATGATTTGTATGTTAAATTATATTTATATTGAAATTGAAAAATTTCAAGTGCAATATCTTTAAATTCCTGTTCGTTTAAAGAACTCGTCAATCTTTTGTTGTCAATAGGGCAATTGATTTTCACTTTTAATTATCTTTGATTTATGCGCTTAGCTATTTTTTCAATTCTGTTTTGTTTTTTTCTTCATTCGTGTAAAAAAGAAGACAAAATGAGTAATGTACCCAAAATTAAATTCAGTACAATTACAGACAAAATTAAAGCGGGTGAAGGTACAATTAATCTGAGTTTTGAATTTGAAGATGGAGACGCAGATTTAGGCAATAATCCAAATACACCTGAAATATTTGTATATAATCTAAAGGATTCATCTGAGGCTTTATATCCTTTCCCATCTGATATTCCTGGTGGTTTTAAAGATCCATCAAAGGGCATGAAAGGAGTGGCGACCATAGCAATGTCAGGAGCATTTTTTACTTTAGATAGCTTACATGCTAATGGGGATTCTGTAAATTTTATGGTTTTCATCAAAGATGAAGCAGGCAACAAAAGCAATGAAATTTTTACCACTTTCGTTAAAATTAATCCATGAATAAAAATAAAAATTCAACAAAGTAGTATCAATATCATTCTTATGACAAACAAATGATAATTCATTCTTTTAAATACTTAATTTGAGCAAATTTTAAAAAATTAAAAATTATTAA
Organism: uncultured Flavipsychrobacter sp.; assembly: GCA_964576425.1. Taxonomy (GTDB): domain Bacteria; phylum Bacteroidota; class Bacteroidia; order Chitinophagales; family Chitinophagaceae; genus JAFIGV01. The sequence goes on from CAZNVQ010000097.1 coordinate 8,059, forward strand.
TGAAGACCTCTTTACTTGCCATTGGTTTTGCTTTGACAGCCTTCCCAGCTTGGTCTCAGCAGTTTTCTGAAAATTTCAATAAATCTGTTTTTTCAAAAGTACATGAGATTAAATCTACTCGAGTTCGGGAAATGGCTTTATCACAACAAAAAGCTAAGCAACACTTTCCGACCATGATGACTTCAGTTGATAAAATCTCTGGACAAATAACAGATGTTTTTGGAGGATTGATGTCATTGCCTGGTCAGACTGTTATTGAAAAATCACAATTTTGTATTTCAAATCATTTATCAGCGTTTGGTATCAATACGAGCGAATGGCAAATGACTGGACAATTGGATGCAGGTCATGCTCATTTTGTCTATTTTCAACAATTTATAAATGGGCATAAAGTTGCTTTTTCAAGATTGAGTTTTAGGTTTACAACTGATGGTCAATTGCAAAGAATTCAATTGAAACATTTTGGTTCACCAAATTCAAATACGACATTAATTTCAACTGCCACTGCTGAAAATCTTTTAACTCAAGACTTAGATCTAATAACTATCCAATCAAAATCAATCGATGCTAATTGGGAATGGTTTGCAATTCCAACAACTACTGGATATGAATTGAAGCCTGCTTATTCATATGTTATTGAAGGAAAAGGTAAAAATTTGCCTGTTCACTTGACCGGTTTTATAGATGCAACTAACGGTGATATTCTTTATCGTCAAAACAAGGTAAAAGATATTATTGACCGTTCTTATAATGGAATGGTTTATAAACAAAACCCAATGTTACCTGCTTCTTTAGAGCCAATGGCAGAAATGGCTTTAACCATAAATGGAAACACTTATTACACTGATAGTCTAGGTGTTTTTAATGATGCTATTTTAAGCTCACCAATTACTGCAACAGTTCGTTTGCAAGGCAAATGGGCAAAAGTAAATGCAGTTGCTTCGGGCAGCGTAACACCATCATTTCAAGATACTATTTTAGGTAACGGTGTGACAATCACTTATCCAACAGCAGCGCCAAGCAGCGAAAGACATGTCAATGCTTATTATCATGTAACTCGTGTTCATGATTACATGAAAGGTCACTACCCAACTTTTACGGGAATGGATATTGCATTGCCTACAAATGTGGATCAAACTGGTGGAACTTGTAACGCCTTTTATAATGGTAGTTCTATAAATTTCTATCCTTCAGGAGGGGGCTGTAATTCATTCGCCAATTGTGGTGATATAATTTATCATGAATACGGTCATGGAATCAACGATAAATTTTATAATTGGCAAGGGGCTGGTACAATGAACAATGGTGGTTTAAACGAAGGTGAAGCAGATATTTGGGCTATCAGTATCACTCATGATCCTGTATTAGGGAAAGGCTCTATGCCAGGAACAGGTGGTGGTATGATTCGTCGTTATGATCAAGCTCCAAAAGTTTATCCACAAGATTTAGTTGGTGAAGTTCATGCTGATGGTGAAATAATTGCAGGAGCATGGTGGGATGTAGCTGTGTTTGCTCAGGATACCATATTGATGGGAGAATTGTTTGCAAAAACATTGTTTGACACACCTGACGGACCTGATGGAACAGAAGGAGATGTTTATCATCAAGTTTTGATTAGTGCATTGACAAATGATGATAATGACAACAACTTAAATAATGGAACTCCACACTTCAATGCTATTGTTGCTGCATTTGCACGTCATGGAATTTATTTGTTAGGTGATGCCGTAGTGGTTCATGAAGAAATTGCACATCAA
>CAZNVQ010000098.1:0-9032 GCA_964576425.1 uncultured Flavipsychrobacter sp.
ACATTTAGCCGAATAGAAGAAATGCCCGCACCTTGCTCGTTTTGGTCGGGCATTTAAAAAAAGCTAAATCAATCATGCTCCTTTTTTAACCAATTGAAATACTATTTTTTCATTGTTTTTAACTAGTTGAAAAAAGTAATTGCCATTAGGTAAGTCTTGAGTGGAAATGGTTTCATTCAAATTGCCGTCAATGATGTTTAACGAAGATTGAAATTATATTAATTTTACTCTTCCCATTCTTTAGGAATACTGTCAAAAAGAGATTGTAAATCCAAAGAAAAACCTTCTAGAACGGTGCTGGTAACTATGTCGCCCTCAGCCATCAATCGGGAAGGGACATATTTATTGTTGGTTAAAGTATAGACTAAAAAAGAGTGGTCTTGTGGCGACACAATCCAATATTCTTTCACGCCAGCTTCTTCATACACTTCATATTTGTTTTTCAATTCCTTGCTGTTGTTGGAAGGCGAGAGGATTTCCACCACAATGTCCGGTGCACCGAGACAACCACGTTTATCAATTTTTTTGTGGTCACAAATCACACAAAGGTCGGGCTGAACAACAGTTGTTATTGCTTCATTATCATTTGACCATCTTGGCAAACGAACATCGAAAGGGGCTGTAAATACCTCACATTTTTTATCAGATAAAAACTGCAAAAGTTGTTTATTAATTATCTGCGATATTTTTTGATGAATTGAAGTCGGAGCAGGGCTCATTCTAAAAATCTTTCCTTTGATGAGCTCAATTCTTTCTTCGATTGTCCATTTGATATAATCAGCATAAGTATAAACACCTGGATAAGAAAAATCGGGTTCTTGAACAGTCGGTGTTTGGATATCCGTTTTCATATGTTCAAAGTTAACAATCTATTGTTGAAAATGAAATATTTATTCAATGGTTTAATTGAAAATTTTTAAAGAAAAATTTGTTTACCTAAGAATCCTATGTATATATAACTTAGGTAAAATGAGATTATGATTTATTCATCAGAATTAATAAAAGGAACACTTAAAACAATTGTATTGAAATTGCTATCGGATAATAAAAAAATGTATGGATATGAAATAACACAGAAAGTGAAAGAGTTGACCAAAGAGAAAATTCAATTGACAGAGGGTGCATTATATCCAACATTGCATGCTTTGGAGCAAGAAGGATTGTTGCAAACAGAAGTGGAATATTTGGGCAAATGAATGAGGAAATATTATAGTTTGAATCAGGCGGGAACTGCAAGAACACAAGAGCGCCTGAGCGAACTGACTGACTTTATTGATACACTAAGTTTTTTGTTGGGCCTCAATACCAAGAATGCTTAATGTATCAACTTAGTGAAGCACAAGTATTGTTTATCCTCGATGACATAAGTGCACGTGGCATTGAGACAGACAGCCTGCAGCAAAATCTGTTAGACCATATTTGTTGCATCATTGAGCAAGAACTCGAAGAAAATGGCGACTTCGAGTCCTTTTATCTTACAGTGGTTCAACAATTTTATCACAAAGAACTGCGAGAGATTGAAGAAGAAACCGCCTTATTGTTAACCTTCAAAAATTATTACACCATGAAAAAAGTCATGATGTTTAGTGGAGCTGCCACAGTGATGTCTTTCATTGTCGGTTCTATGTTTAAAATTATGCACTGGCCGGGAGCAAATTTTCTTCTTATTTTAGGATTTGCAGGTATCAGTTTATTGTTTTTGCCCTTATTGTTTATTTTAAAAATTCGAGAATTACCTGCCGTTAGGGATAGGTTTATTTTGGGTTTAGGCATTTTTACAGGAAGTATGTACTTCCTTTCAATGCTGTTTCATTTGCAACACTGGCCAGGAGCAAGAATTATGTGGTTAAGTAATCTTGTGATCTCATTTTTCATCTTTTTACCACTGTATTTTTTTTCTGGTATTCGCAGACCTGAAACAAGGGTGAACACCATCGTATCTTCCATAATCTTGATGGCTGTCATCGGGTCTCAGTTTGCAATCACCGCATTGTATCGTCCGGCACAATCAAAAGTTCAAAAAGTGGCTGTTGAAGTGAAAAAATAATAGGTTTTTAAATAGGTTTGTTTTCTCAACTCAAATTGAAGCTCAAATCTTAAGTAAAAAAAAGTGCCGACTAAATATCGGCACTTTTTTTATTGATATAAATTTTTATTAATTTCCAAATTCACTCAAAAACTTAATCCGCATCATTTGTAGGTGTTCAATGCTCACATCTCTGTCCTTAAATTCTTCATAAGCTAATTCTAGATTATCATCATTGCTGCTTCTGAAATAGTCAAAAATATCTTCTTGTTCATATTCATCAAGCTCCTGTTCCAAACAATAATCAAGATTGAGTTTAGTACCGCTTGCAACAATTGTTTCCATTTCATTCAAGAGGTCAGGAATGCTTAGTCCTTTGTTTTTGGCGATTGTTTCGAGAGGTATTTTTTTATCGATATTTTGAATGATGAAAACCTTCATGCCGCTTTTGTTCACCACACTACGCATCACAAAATCATCGGGCTTAGTTACATCATTTTCTTCAACATATTTAGCAATTAAGTCAATGAATTTTCTACCGTAACGCATTGCTTTTCCTTTGCTCACGCCCTGAATGCGTTCCAACTCTTCCATTGTTGTAGGATAGTTGATGGACATATCTTGCAGCGAGTTTTCAAGAAAAATTACAAATGGAGGAAGATTTTTTTCTTTCCCAACTTGTTTTCTCAAATCCTTCAACATTTCATACAAGACAGGGTCAGCTACTGCTGTACCAGCTTGTCCGCTTGCACCTTCATCATCGTCGCCATCTGCATCTTCATATTTGTGGTTGAGCACCACCATGATGGAGAATGGTTTTTTCAAAAACTTATGACCTTTCTCTGTAATTTTCAACAAACCATATTCTTCAATATCCTTGCGCACCAAGCCTTCAAGCATCATCTGACGAATCAAAGAATGCCAAAAATTAGCTTCCATTTCCATGATTAATCCGCTTCCAAAACATTTCAGTTTGTCGTGGCGGAAAGTATGAACTTGTGGATTGGCTTTGCCTAAAATGATATTGACAACATAATCAATATTAAATCTTTCATCAAGCGCTTTGATGGTTTCTAGTACAATTTTAGAACTGTCTTTAACTTCTAATTTTTCTTTTGGATGCAAGCAGTTGTCGCAATTGCCACAATTGTCTTGATTTAGAATTTCACCAAAATAGTAGAGTAGTAATTTGCGACGACAAACTCCACTTTCAGCATAAGCAACTGTTTCTGAAATTAATTGTGCGCCCATTTCACGCTCGCTCAAAGGCTTGTCGCGCATCAAATGTTCTAATTTCTGAACATCTTTTAAACTGTAGTATAAAACACATTTCCCTTCAAGTCCATCTCTTCCTGCTCTTCCAGTTTCTTGATAATAATTTTCAAGCGACTTTGGAATATTCCAGTGAATCACAAAACGAACATCAGGCTTATCGATACCCATTCCAAAAGCAATGGTAGCAACTATTACATCAACATTTTCATGAAGAAATTGATCTTGACGTTGTGCTCTTATTACTGCTTCTAAGCCAGCATGATAAGCAACTGCTGAAATACCATTGGCAACAAGCGTGTTGGCTAATTCTTCTGTAGTTTTTCGGTTTAAAGTGTAAATAATTCCACTTTTCCCTTTCATGGAGTGAATGAATTTCACCATATGCTTCATCACCACTTCTTTTTTGCCTTTTGGGTAAATCTCATAATAAAGATTAGGGCGATTAAATGATGAAATGAAAACATTCGGGTCTTTCAGCATAAGGTTTTTGACAATATCATCTTGAACCTTTGGCGTTGCAGTGGCTGTCAAGGCAATTATGGGAAGATTTGGGTTAATCTCCTCAATCATATCTCTTAACTTTCTATATTCAGGTCTGAAATCGTGTCCCCATTCAGAAATACAGTGAGCTTCGTCAACAGCAACAAAAGAAATATTGATATCAGAGAAAAAGTCAATATTTTCTTTTTTGGTCAATGTTTCAGGTGCCACATACAACATTTTGGTTTTGCCGTCCATGAGGTCAGTTTTAACCTTTTTTTGTTGCACTTTGCTTAAAGTTGAATTAAGAAAATGAGCAATATTGTCGCTATCGCTATAACCTCTAATGAGGTCAACCTGATTTTTCATCAAAGCGATTAGTGGCGAAACTATGAGGGCAACACCTTCACTTAATAGTGCGGGGAGTTGGTAACAAAGCGACTTTCCACCACCTGTGGGCATGATGACAAAAGTGTCTTTGCCAGAAAGAATACTTTTAATGATGTCTTCTTGTTCCCCTTTGAAATGCTCAAATCCAAAATGTTTGTAGAGCTCTTTTTTGAGGTTTAGTTTTGATTTTGAGGTAGAAATACCTGCATCCATGTTAGTAATTTTTATTCAGCGGTAATAATCAAAAGCACAGCAATCTTATTTAAGAAATAGGTTAAACCAAAGTGCTTAAAAGGATTGCGAATTTACGAATCTGAAAGTAAAATAAATAATTTGATTAAGCAAGAAATTCTAAAAGAATGTTATAAATTCTTTTTAAAACGTCAAATAGTGGGTTGAGAAGTCGTGATTTTGGTCTAGAAAATTAATTAAGCTTTTTAGGTGGTCCGTGTTACCCAAAAAATCTGCATTTGAAGTATCTATAATTAAGGTTTTACTAATGTGTTGTTTTAGGTAGTTTAGGTAGATGTCTTGAACTTTTTCCAAGTACTCACTTTTTATATTTTGCTCATACGATCGACCTCTGTTTTGAATATTGCTTTGCAATTTTCGAATTGGGGAATGCAAATAAATAAGTAAATCAGGTGGTGGAAGATGTAAATCTATAATATCAAATAGTTTTTGAAACAAGTCATATTCATCTTCTTTTAGATTTATCTTAGCAAAAAGTTTACTTTTTATAAAAAGGTAGTCAGATATTATTGTTTCTTTAAATAGATTTGGGGTTGGTAAAGTGTTTTTTAATTGTTTGAATCTATCGGCTAAAAAAGATAACTCAAGTGGAAAAGCATATCGGTCAGGTTCTTCGTAAAACTTAGGAAGAAAATTATTATCTGCAAATTCCTCTAATATTAATCTTGCATTGTAGTGTTGCGACAATAACTGTGCAAGTGTGCTTTTGCCGGCACCTATATTTCCTTCAATAGCAATAAATTGATAATTCATAAATGTGGGCGGCAAATTTACAGTTTCGAATTGGCTAATGATTGATTTAATTCCTTTTTATTAGTCAAAGTTTCAAGTAATTTATTTCATGTTTAAATATTTTACCTTTGCCTTAAAACTTATTTGAATGTATATTTTTTTTATGCTTTTCATCCAGTTGTTTTCTATTGAAAAGGCAGAACAAAAACGTTCCATTCATTGTCAAGTTATTAGTTTTTTTAATCAAGACACTTTGAGACTTGAAAAACAATATCGTTTAAATAATCTTGATTATCAATTCGAACAAATTCAATTTTATATTTCGAATTTTAAATGGTACCACAACAATCAATTGGTTTTTGAAGAGCCTAACAGTTTTCATTTGATTGATGTTGATAACAGTGAAACTTGCTCTTGGACACTTACAATGCCTGATGCTATTGAGTTTGATGAGTTTACATTTGATTTTGGCATTGATAGTTTGACCAATGTTTCGGGAGCGTTTTCTGGTGCGCTCGATCCTGTTCATGGCATGTATTGGGCTTGGCAAAGTGGGTATATTAATGCAAAAATTGAAGGAACAAGTTCAATTTGTCCAACAAGAAATAACAAATTTCAATTTCATCTTGGGGGTTATATGGGTGCAAACAATGCTTGTCAACACCTTCGAATGAAGTGTTTAAAAAATGAATTGGCTTTAAAATTTGATCTACAAAATTTGATGCAACAAATAGATTTGAAACAACAAAATCAATTGATGATTCCTTGTCCTGAAGCAGTTCAAATGTCTAAAATTATGGCAAATTCATTTTCAAGTCTTCCATGAAAAAATTAGGATTTATTGTAGCATTCCTTGCTGTTGTGTTTGTTTTTTTAGGATGGAAAAAAGATAAAAACCAAATTATTTCAGTTCCAAAAGGATGGCCAAAACTGGCTAAGGATTTTCAACACAAAACGCTGAACAGGCAAGTCATTCAACTTGGAAGAAGATTGTTTTATGACCCAATTTTATCTCGAGATAGCACGATTTCTTGCAGTTCTTGTCACTTAAATTATACAGCTTTTTCACATACTGACCATGCGCTAAGTCATGGAATTGATGGAAAAATTGGAACTAGAAATGCGCCTGCTTTAATCAACTTAGCTTGGAAAGATCAATTCATGCGAGATGGAAACATCAAACATTTGCATCAACAAGCAATCATGCCTATTACTAATGTTTTGGAAATGGACTTGCCTATGGAAAATGCATTACATCGGTTAAATTCTAGTTCTATTTATAGAAATTTATTTAGTCAAGCTTTTGGTCATAATGAAATATTAGAACAACAAGTTTTGGAAAGTTTAACACAATTCATGTTGACACTTGTAAGTAATCAATCAAAATATGATTTCGTGATGCAAGGAATACAAACCTTTACAAAACAGGAAAACAAAGGTTTTCAGCTTTTTAAGAAATATTGTAATGCTTGTCATACTGCGCCATTGTTTACACGCAATGGTTTTGAAAATAATGGATTGCCTTTCGATACAACTTTGAATGATTTTGGTCGATTTAATGTTACAAACAACAACGATGATTCATTCAAGTTCAGCATTCCAACTCTTAGAAATATAGCTTATTCATTTCCATACATGCATGATGGTAGATTTAAAACGCTCACAAAAGTTTTACAACATTATGTTTCGGGTGTTCATCAAAGTACATCAACTAGTTCTTTAGTGCAGAAAGGTTTACCTTTATCAGCTAACGATAGAGTGGATATAATTTCTTTTTTATTGACACTTACAGACACTAGTTTTTTAAGAAATCCTGAATTTGCGTTCCCAAAAGAAACACTAGCTCATTAATTTATTATTTAGTAATCAAATATGTTCGTTAAAAAATCAATGGAGGATTTGGACCGATTGACAGTCGAAGAATCTAAACAAGCCAATAAACATCCAATAATTGTTATTTTAGATGATGTCCGAAGTATGCACAATGTTGGCGCAACTTTTAGAACGGCTGATGCATTTGCAGTTCGTTCCATTTTTTTATGCGGATTCACTCCTCAACCTCCTCATCGAGATATTCATAAAACGGCACTTGGTGCAACTGAAACAGTACATTGGCAATATTTTTCATCCACTGTTGATGCCGTACAACATGCTATTGACCAAGGTTTCACAGTGGTTGCAGTGGAGCAAACAACTAATAGTATAAGTTTGACTGATTTAAACTGGACTTGGGACAAACCAATTGCATTGGTTTTTGGAAATGAGGTGAATGGGGTAGTAGATAATGTATTGAAAATGGTTACTCAAGTTATTGAAATTCCGCAATGGGGCTCAAAACATTCTTTGAATATTTCAGTAAGTGTAGGTGTTGTATTATGGGAAATAGCTCGTTTAAAACAATAATATATAGTGCTTTTCTATTTATATTTGATTGAAATAACCACATTATTTTTTCATAGGATTAAAATCAATCGTCAAGTTTATCTTTGAACAATAATTGGAACTGATGACTAAAAAAATTGAATTAGTTGAATGTCCTCGTGACGCCATGCAAGGTTGGCAGCGATTTATTCCAACAGAGGAAAAAATAGCTTATTTGAATGCCTTGTTGAAAGTTGGTTTCGATGTGCTCGATTTTGGTTCCTTTGTTTCACCCAAAGCTATTCCACAGTTGGCAGACACTAAAGAGGTTTTAGCTGGATTAGAACTATCCAATTCTGCTACTAAATTATTAGCCATAATTGCAAACACACGTGGTGCAGAGGAGGCAGTTGCGTTTGATGAAATCTCTTATCTTGGTTTTCCTTTTTCTATTTCAGAAACTTTTCAACTCAGAAATACAAACAAAACAATAGCCGAATCATTGAAACAAGTTGAAGAGATTCAACAACTTTGTTTGCAATATAAAAAAGAACTAGTCATTTACATTTCAATGGGATTTGGTAATCCATATGGCGATGAATATAGCGCTGAAGTGGCCATTAATTGGGTGAATCGTTTGGTTGAAATGGGTGTAGGCACTATTGCTATGTCGGATACTGTTGGTGTGGCTCAACCTAACACAATTGAGTATATTTTCAATAACTTGATTCCAACGTTTCCGGCAACAAAAATTGGTGCTCATTTTCATTCTTCATTCGACAAAGCTCAAGAAAAGATTGAAGCAGCTTACCATAACGGATGTGTTCGTTTCGATAGTGCCATGAAGGGAATTGGCGGTTGCCCAATGGCAGAAGACGAACTTGTTGGAAACTTGGCAACGGAACAACTTTTGAATTGGTGTCAACAACAAGATATTCAATTGAACATTAATCAAGAAGCATTTTCAGAAGCTTTACTTTTAGCAGGAACAATTTTTAGATAAAATCCATTTCAATCAATAATCTAAAAAACAACTAGTATGTCAATACACAAAGAAGTGAAAAGAGTTACCTCTCATACGCTTCAATGGATGAAACAAAATGGTGAAAAAATCAGCATGCTTACTGCTTATGATTTTTCTATGGCTCGCATTCTTGATGATGCAGGAATAGATGTTTTACTTGTTGGTGATTCAGCATCCAATGTAATGGCTGGTCACGAAACCACATTGCCTATTACTTTAGATCAAATGATTTATCATGCATCAAGTGTTATTCGGGCAATAAACCGTTGCATGGTTGTGGTAGATTTACCTTTTGGAAGTTATCAAGGAAATAGCAAAGAAGCATTGAATTCTGCCATAAGAATTATGAAAGAAACTGGTGCTCATGCCATCAAGTTAGAAGGTGGAGAAGAAGTGTTGGAAAGCATCAAAAGGATTATTAGTGCTGGTGTGCCTGTAATGGGACATCTTGGTTTAACGCCTCAATCTATTAATAAATTTGGCACTTACTCT
>CAZNVQ010000098.1:9042-9796 GCA_964576425.1 uncultured Flavipsychrobacter sp.
AAAGAAGAAGCAGAAGCAGAAGATTTAGTTCGAAATGCTCATTTGTTGGAAGAAGCAGGTTGTTTTTCAATTGTACTGGAAAAAATTCCAGCTAACCTAGGAAAGCGTGTTGCAGAGGAAATAAAAATTCCAATTATTGGTATTGGTGCAGGAATGCATGTTGATGGACAAGTTTTAGTGATGCATGATATGCTGGGAATTACAAAAGATTTTTCACCAAGATTTTTGCGTCGTTATCTTAATTTGTATGAACAAATAAAATCAGCAACGGAGTCTTTCATTAACGATGTGAAGTCTAAAGATTTCCCAAACGATAAAGAACAATACTAAACTAATATTTTTTCAAAGCTTCACCTATTTATGGTCAATGTTTCAACTTGGCAATCATTAAAAATCAGTTTAGACCAACAATCAGTAAAACTTGTTGCTGTTTCTAAAACCAAGCCTGTAGAGGATATTAAAGCTTTGTATGATTTAGGTCAACGTGATTTTGGTGAAAACTATGTTCAGGAATTGGTACAAAAAGTGGACTTGTTGCCCAAAGATATTTGTTGGCATTTTATTGGTCATTTACAATCTAACAAGGTAAAGTACATTGCACCTTTTGTTCACATGATTCATGCTGTGGACAGTTTAAAATTGCTTCAAGAAATCAATAAACAAGCGAAAATTCATCACCGAAAAATCAATGTTTTGTTGCAATTATTCATTGCAAAAGAAGAATCAAAGTTTGGTTTGGATGAAAACGAATTGG
>CAZNVQ010000099.1:0-9663 GCA_964576425.1 uncultured Flavipsychrobacter sp.
GCAATACTTATTTTTTTATCAATTTTAGCTAATTTGTTGCATCAATATTTTTATGTTCATGCGCATTTTCCCTAATCAATCTCGGCTGCGCTATGGTCTGCTTATTGCGGCAGTAGTTGGTTTGCCTTTGTCGTTCTTTTCTTTTAATCAAATCAACGAGCGCGATGAAACCGTGGATGTTCGCAAAGACGGAAGGCTACAATACAAATGGTATAGTCCAGAATTGCCCAAATCAGTCAGTTTTTCGGGTGAAAAAGTGCCATTGGAGCGCTCCGAAATCCGCGAGCAGCTTGACCGGGAGCTGATGTATAACTATTATAATCAATATAGCACTTTATACATCCTCAAGTTGTCGGAACGTTATTTTCCGCTCATTGAAAGCATTTTGAAGCAACAGGGCGTTCCTGATGATTTTAAATTTCTATGTGTGGCGGAAAGTGCGCTTCAAAATCAAACTTCAAGAGCAGGAGCTGTTGGTTTTTGGCAATTCATGCCAGCCACAGCGCCACAATATGGGCTTGAAGTAGGAGAGGAGGTGGATGAGCGCTATCACGTGGAAAAAGCCACAGAAGCGGCTTGTAAGTATTTCAAACAAGCATACAACAAGCTAGGTTCATGGACAGCTGCTGCGGCAAGTTACAATATGGGTCAAGCAGGCTACAATTCCATGTCGAGCTTCCAACAAATGGATAATTATTACGATTTGATGTTACCTGATGAAACCATGCGTTATGTTTTTCGGATATTGGCTTTCAAATTATTGCTAACCAATCCTGAGCATTATGGATATATTATAGAAAAGAAAGATTATTTCAAACCTATTAAAACAAGAACGGTTACTGTTACGAACACAATACCTGATTTGGCGCAGTTTGCGTTGGACAACAATAGTACCTATCGTAAGTTGAAAATGCTGAATCCTTGGTTGCGCGATAGGAGATTGACCGTGAAGCCAGGCAAATCTTATGTGATTGCGTTCCCGAATTAGAATTTAGTTGAATGAAGACAAACAAGAAAAGCCCCAACTAGGGGCTTTCTTTTAAGAATGATATCAGGGATGCTACTTATTTAATTGTAGCAAGAAAATCTTTCACATTATCCTTGTGCACCATACCTTCTTTGAAAGTGTAAGCGCCAGTTTTTGGACTGCGTACAGCTTTGATAACTTTAGTATAGTTTTTCGCTTCTGCTGCGAGTTTCGGATCTTTTTTAATCGCGGTTTTAGCTGCTTTTGCCATTGCTCTTTTTATTTATGTGGTTAGTGATTAGCGTTTACCAAACATACCCAAAGAATTGGAATATGGAAACAATAATTACTTAATTTCTTTGTGAACAGTTACCTTTTTCATTATTGGGTTGTATTTTTTCAACTCAATACGTTCAGGCGTATTCTTTTTGTTTTTTGTTGTAATATAACGACTAGTACCAGGCATACCAGTAGATTTATGCTCTGTGCATTCGAGAATTACCTGTACACGATTTCCTTTTTTAGCCATCTTATGATGCTTTAATTGCTTAACTTACTGTGATTAGATTGTTTGACCTTTAGCGCGTAATTCTTTTACAACACTGTAAAGTCCGTTTTTATTAATTGTACGTATAGCGTCAGCGGTTAATTTCAAGGTTAACCAACGGTCTTCTTCTACTAAAAAGAAACGTTTAGTTTGCAAATTAGGCAGAAAACGACGTTTAGCCTTTTTATTTGAAAAAGATACTTTGTGACCAACTATAGGTTTTTTACCAGTTACCTGACAAACGCGTGCCATTCTTAAAAATTTAGGACTGCAAAGGTAAGTAAAAAAACAAAAGGAAAAACTTTGATTACAAAAATATTTTCAACTTTTTTTTCATCAAGCCATTTCAGGGTAAAAAAGCGCGTCTAAATCTGATATACCAATTTTATTTTCACACATAAAACCCTCGCCATATTCTACTCCAATCATTTTACCCACAATGCTATCACGGCTTTTTAACTGGTCAAGAAAAGAATTAGTTGCAATGTATGTAATTGGTTCATTGGAGTTTTCATTGTGAAACTGACTTTTATAAGCTTTTATCGCCTCCATTTTCACATCCATTGTTTTTGAAATGTCTACAATGAAATCAGGTTGCAACAATCGATCTTGAATGGAATGAAAAACACGTTTTGGTCGCCAAGGTTGTTGCAATTCTCCATTTAGGTGAGTTTCAATTTTGCGAAGACCAGATAAAAAACAAGCATCAGCTATTAGTCTTGCTGCTCGTCCATGGTCAGGATGTCTATCGGAGAGCGCGTTAGCAAGAACAATTTTAGGACGATATTTCCTGATGAAAACCATCAAAGCGCGTTGGTGTGCCTCATCGTTTTGAAAAAAGCCGTCAGCCATGTTGGCATTTTCTCTAATATCTATTCCCATTATTTTGGCCGCATCTGCAGCTTCTTGCAAGCGCAATTCGGGTGTGCCTCTTGTGCCCAATTCACCACGAGTAAGGTCAACTATGCCAACTTTTTGACCTTTTCTAACATGATTGACCAAAGTTCCTGCGCAGCTCAATTCTATATCGTCGGGATGCACCGCAATTGCGAGAATATCAAGTGAATTCATGGGGCAAAGGTAAAATGATTGTTAAGGAAATAGGAGTTTTAAAATTCAACTTTGCGTAATAAGGTGAATTAATTTTTTTTGGATTGCATCATGGCTTGTTGACGAGCGTAGTAATATTTATAATAATTTGATGCTTCCAATTATCTTACTATTTTTTCCATTTCATAATCTTCTCCGTTTGGGTCGTATTCTTTTTTTAAACTGTTGCTAAATAGCAAAGCAAGAGATTGATATAAAAATGCATTAAAACCGCCTTTCATTTCTTTCAAAATATGATAACAATTTTGACCAGTTTGTCGGTTGATTAATTTTACCAATATTTGACCTTGAGTGATTGTCATGCTTTCCAAATCGCCTTTGAATTTGCTTTTCATTTCGCGTTCTTTGGATTTGATGTATTCTTTTCTTGCTCGTTTATCGCTCAATTGAGCCAAGTCTTTTTCTGCGTCTTTAAAAACGCCTGCAGCAATTACTGCGTATGGATAAACCTTAAAAACATTATATCTTAATCTATTGTATTCGTTTTGTCTTTTAACCCAATTTGGTGAAATTTTATCGATAATATCCACTTCAGGCAAGTATACCATTGCTACTGTATCGCCATTTTCAACAACAGCACCAAGCAAAATGGTGTCTCTTTCGGTTCTTTGTTGTGCAATAGATGACAACGATACAAAACCAAAAGAGATAACAAGAAATAATATTTTATGCCAACGTGGAAACATAAATCGAAAATAAAGTTCTTGATTTTTAATCAATATTTATGCCATTTGGTAACCCATTTTCAAAGCTAAGACTACGTTAAATAAAAAAACTACTTTGAAATCTTGCATTTTATAGACATTAGGCAGAACTAATATGGTAATTTAGCCGAGATTTTTTGCTCAGAATGAAAATTATATTATATATTTTTTTAACTTCATTGTTTTTTGTAGCTTGTCAGCCCGAAAAGCAACCTCGGACGCCTAAGCAAATGAAAGCGTCAATGGATTCTTTGTTGAAAGCAAAAAAGTTGGAGATAGAACAGGAAGCAGCAATTGATTTAGCACTTCGCCGAGCAATTGAAGTGAAAGCCAAAACAGACTCCATTTTGGGAAAAACAGATAGCATTTTCAGTAAAGATTTTCAGCCTTTAGATAGTTTTTCAGCGCCATTAATTCACGAAGAACCTTAAAAAAGAAAAGATGAAAAACATTAAAATATTGTTTTTTTTAATTGTACAGTTTGCTTTCAATATTGTTGAAGCACAGGAGGTTATTTATTCTCCGTCTGCGTCATTCGATACTCGAACAGACGATTTTTCGGTGGTGGGCAAAGTCGGCGGAAAAATATTTGTGTATCGCACCAATTCGGATGGTTTTTTTCTTTCGGCACACAACGATTCTATGGAGGTTTTAGCAACTATTTTGCTGGATTTTTTTCCAAAAAAAATCTATGAAACAAAGTTCATTTCTTACAGCAATAAGATAATTGTCCTATATCAGTCTATTGATGGAACTAAGATTACACAGTTTGCGGCCATGCTCGACCAAGAAGGACGTTTGGTGAAAGGTCCACTGAAACTCAATACGGTGAGAACCGGATTTTTTGGTCCTGACAGAGATTATTTTTCATCAGTGGTGAGCGATGATAAAAAACAAATTGTGGTGTATAGCCTCGACAACGATGGCAGTTCATTAGACTTTGATGGCATTTGGTTGGACGATCAATTGAACACCACTTACAAAACTACTGCCAATTTCAAAGCTGATAATGATGTGGCTTATGGAGATGTGCTTTTAGGTGGAAATGGAACGCTTTATGCAGCAGCTTTTACGCCGACAGGAGGAAAAGATTTTGCTGACCGTTTTTGGTTATTGACGCTACCTTTAAATACTAAAAAATTTAATGCCATTGAACTTCCGATGAACAATCAATTTGCAGGTCCTATGTATTTGAAAATGGATTATGCTAACAATGCAATTTATGCAGGTGGTTTTTATTCAGATAAGAAAAATGGTAATTACGAAGGTGTTTTATTTGCACAATTCAAAACAAACGAATCTTTGTTTGTAAAGCAAAATCAAATTCTATTTGATGAAAAAATTAGGCTTTCATCTGGTGAAAAAAACACAAAAAAAGCTTTGAATAATTTCAGAGTGAAACACATGGTTATACGTAAAGATGGAGGATTTGTTTTGGCTGCTGAAAGTTTTTTCACCACAGTTCGCGCTACTGCTCCAACGATGGGTATGGGCATGGGTATGGGTTTCGGCGGATATTATAGTCCTTATGTCAACCAATCTGTTCGTGAATATTATTATGATGATATTTTGACCTTGTCGGTAAATGGCAATGGTGAAAATGAATGGAATGTTTTTGTGCGCAAAAGTCAATTTTCTCAAGACGATGGCGGCATATTTTCATCATTTGCGTTTGTTAATACAGGCGGTGCATTGGGCTATTTGTTCAACGATTTCAACAATAGAGGAACAAGAATTCAGTTAGCAACAATTGACGGCACAGGTCAACTATCAATGAACAGCATGAAACGAAATGTGGAGTCTGGGCTAGATTGGATGCCAAGAACGGGAAAGCAAGTGAGCCTCAAAGAAATGATTGTTCCTTGCATGAAGAGAAAGCAAATTTGTTTTGCGAAAATTGTATTTTAATCCATTCTAAATTTCTACTGTGCTTCGACTTTTCCAAGGCTACAATCCATTTACAGTTTTAATGCTTTTGATTGCTTTCATTATCATGAAACTACAAGTCTTGTCGCATCCATTTGTTGAAATCAATTCAGAAAATGCATTTTTATTTCAATTAATGCAAAACGGGGCTAAATGGTTATTTGGAAATGGTGCAACAGCTATGACGATTTTATCTATGCTTTTGGTTTTTGTGCAAGCTTTGTATCTAAATCATATTGCAGTTAAACATAAGTTATTTGTCCGTAATACCTACTTGCCTGCATTTACCTATTTGTTATTAACTTCATTACATCCTTCATTTTCTAGTTTTTCAGCGCCTTTGGTTAATAACTTTGGATTGTTGGTTGCTTTCGACTTAATGCTAAGTTTCAGCAATACCACGCAGCCTAGAACAAAAATATTTAATGCAGGTTTTGTGTTGTGTATTCCAATATTGATACAATTTTCAGCTGTGGGTTATGTGTTATTGTTTTTAATGGCATTAGTCTTTTTGCGCAGTTTTCATTTAGGTGAATGGGTTGTTGGAACAATTGGTTTTTTTACCCCTATCTATTTTTATATGGCTATACTATTTTTAATAGATCAACTTGCCTTAAACAATTCATTTTGGCAACTAGGGTTCATTTTTCCTAAAAAAATGTCTACACCCGTTTATCAAGTTGGTGTTGTTTCTGGTTTAATAATTTTATTGTTTTCAGGTCTTTTTGTTTTGCAACAGCTTATGCCAAAAGTTACAATATATGTGCGTAGAGGTTGGTTATTGATTTTATGTTATTTGATTGTTTCTTTATTAGTACGTTCTTTTTCATTCAAAACGCCTGAAACTGCTTGGCTGTATCTAATGCCACCGTTGAGTTTGGTGGTGGCGCAAAGCTTATGTCTTGAAAAAAGTAAACGGTTTAGTAGTTTTACGTTTTATTTTTCCTTGTGTCTTTTGGTTTTTAGTCAATTGGCATTAAATAAATAGTTTTTTAATGAAATTCGGAGTTATAGTTTTTCCAGGTTCCAATTGTGACCGTGATATGATGCACGCCCTTCGTGATGACCTTCAACAAGAAGTGGTAATGCTATGGCACAAAGACAATGACATCAGTCAATTTTCAACAAATGATTGCTTGGTGTTACCAGGAGGTTTTTCTTATGGCGATTATTTACGTTGTGGCGCATTGGCTCGTTTTAGCCCGATGATGGAGCAAGTGATTAATTTTGCTCATGCAGGAGGAAAAGTTTTAGGCGTATGTAACGGGTTTCAAATTCTTTGTGAATCAGGGTTGTTGCCAGGTGTTTTATTACAAAATGATCATCAAAAATTTGTTTGTAAAAATGTGTTCATCAAAAGTGAAAACAGCGACAACAGAATTGGTGCTAATGTTGGCGACAAAGTTTTGAAAATTCCAGTGGCTCATGGCGAAGGTCGTTATTATGCTGATGCTGCTACAATGGAACAACTGAAAAATAACAATCAAATTGTTTTTAAATATTGTGATGAAAAAGGGGAGATTCATCTTGATGCAAATCCGAATGGTGCAGTGAGCAATATTGCTGGAATCTGTAATGCTTCAAAAAATGTATTTGGTATGATGCCACATCCAGAAAGAGCCACAGCAGACACTTTGAATAATATGGACGGAAGATGGATTTTGGAAGCTTTCACTAAAATGAACTAACCCATGAAACTGAAATCATGCCTTGCTTTTTCAGCAATTTTGATGTTGTTTTCATTTTGCAGTCAAGCTCAAATGACCAATGATCCAACTACTTGGGAATATTCATTGAAAAAAACAGCCGCTTCAACTTATGAAGTAATATTCAAGGTCAAATTAGAATCAGGTTGGCATATTTTTTCACAAAAACCGGGTGATGAGTTTTTGATTCCACCAAGTTTTACATTCGATAAAATAAAAGGACTTCGTTTAGTTGGCAAACCCAAAGAAGTTGGGAAAATGAAAACGGAAACTATGGTTGGCGTTGACAATCCAATCAATTTCTACGAACATGAAGTTGCGTTTGTACAACAAGTAAAAGCAACCAAAGGAATGAAAATTTCTGGCGCTCACGAATATCAAGTATGCAATGATAAAATGTGTTTGCCACCTAAAACCAAAAAATTTAGTTTAGTCGTTAAAGACTAATATAATTCTGAAATAAATAGATATCTCTTATATAAATTAATCATCAATGCTTCGTAGAATTCAATATTTATGCTTGTTTTTGATTTGTTTTTTTGCAGAAATAGCAACGGGACAAATTATTCAAGACCCAACAACATGGTCTTACGAAGCCCAAAAAACATCGGATAACACTTTTGATTTGGTGTTTAAATTAAAGCTTAAAGAACATTGGCATATTTGGTCGCTAACTCCCGGTGGCGATGGATTACAGATTTCACCTGAATTCAATTTTGATTCCAATCCTTTAATGAAACTTGTTGGCAAAATCAAAGAAAAAGGCAATCAAAAATTCACTGGATTGATGGATGGTGTAGACGGTGAAGTAACTTATTTTCTTGGAAATGTAACTTATACTCAAAAAGCCATAATCAGAGGTAACACAACGATTAAAGGAAAACTTTCTTATCAGGTTTGTGATGAATCAAAATGTTTACCCAATAAAAGAAAATCTTTCAGTTTTGCCATAACAGATTTCCCGGAAACAACTGCAAATATTGATACAGTAACGACTGCTGCTACTTCAATTCAAAAAGTAGATACACCACAAAAAAATACGGATGCAAGTGCAGTAATTAAAGAAAACAATAATAAAAATGCAGAAGAACAAAAGAGTTTGATTTGGTTGTTTTTTATGGCGTTTTTAGGTGGCTTGGCTGCGGTAATTACTCCATGTGTATATTCCATGATACCGATAACGGTTAGCTTTTTCACCAAACGCAGCAAAACAAGAACAGAAGGAATTAGAAATGCTATTTATTATTCTCTTTCCATCATCATGATTTTCACGATTTTGGGTGTGTTGATATCCGTTGTTTTTGGTGCCAACGCATTGAATAATTTATCTACTAATTGGATAGCTAATCTGTTTTTCTTTATCATTTTCATCATTTTTGGTATCTCGTTTTTGGGTGCATTCGAAATCACTTTACCATCATCTTGGACAAGCAAAACAGACTCAAAAGCGGGTGTTGGAAGTTTCGCTGGTATCTTTTTCATGGCATTGACCTTAGTGATTGTTTCATTCTCCTGTACAGGTCCCATTGTTGGTCCATTGTTGGTACTTGCAGGTCAAGGTGGAATTGCTGGACCCGCATTAGGAATGTTTGGATTCTCTGTTGGTTTAGCTTTACCTTTTGCTTTATTTGCTGTGTTCCCAGGCATGCTCAACAAAATGGCAACTTCTGGAGGCTGGCTCAATCAAGTGAAGGTTGTGCTAGGATTTTTGGAATTGATGTTAGCTATGAAATTCTTATCCAATGCAGATTTGGCAGAAGGCTGGCGTTTATTGGATCGTGAAATATTTATAGCAATTTGGATTGTTTTATCCATTCTTTTAGGACTTTACTTGTTAGGAAAACTCAAATTGTCCCACGATGACGCACTGCCTAAAAATATTTATGGACAAGAATATGTTTCTATTTTTAAACTGTTTTTAGCCATTGTATCTTTCAGTTTTGCCGTTTATTTAGTTCCTGGAATGTGGGGTGCACCATTGAATGGAATGAGTCAATTTATTCCACCGATGGGCACACAAGACTATGTAGTAAGCAATGGTGGAAGCACTTCTAGTCCATCCTCACATAATGTTGAAAGCAGTAGTGAAGTTTCACCTAAAAAGTATGTTCAGGAAATGAAAATCTACGAGCCGCCAATCGTTGTTCAATCAGGCTTGGTGACTTATTATGACTATGATGAAGCAATTGCCGCATCCAAGATTTTGAAGAAGCCTATCATGCTCGATTTCACAGGAATCAATTGTGTGAATTGTCGCAAAATGGAAAGCCAGGTTTGGAGTCAACCAGAAGTGATGAAAAGATTGAAGGAAGATTTTATCATAGCATCTTTATACTGCGATTATGATAAAATTGAATTACCCAAAGACAAACAGTTTTTATCCAAGGAGCTCAATTCAGAAGTTATTACTTTAGGTGATTGGAACGAGCATTTGCAAGCTTCAAAATTCAATTCAAACTCACAACCTTACTACTTTTATATTGATGAGAATGGAAACCAATTAGCAGAGAAAGGTTATTCATATGACCCTGATGCTTCAAAATTTATTGAGCATTTAGATAAAGTGAAAGCAAAATACCAAGCCACAAAATAGCGAAAAGCCAATCCTTGAGATTGGCTTTTTTAATACAGATAAGTTTGTGGAAAATTTATTTAGTCGTCCCTCAAAAAGTCACTTTTAGTTTTTGGGCAAAATACTTCCAA
>CAZNVQ010000100.1:0-9505 GCA_964576425.1 uncultured Flavipsychrobacter sp.
AACCAGCGACCTACTGATTACAAATCAGTTGCTCTACCAGCTGAGCTAAAGTGGCTTATTATTTGCTTTTTTTAAGAGCTTCCCTTGTGTATTGGGATTGCAAAAGTAGGTAAGAAATTCATTTCTACAAATTTCTTGTAAAGTTTTTTCGAATAAATTTTTCTCTACTTTTTGTCACTGTTTTTAGTACCTTTTAAAAAATGAAAAAAATATATCATTCTTAGAATCAATCTTTACATTCAGCGTGTATATTTGCCAACAACATCAACACCAATTATTTCGTGAAATATCGCCAAGCACTATTAATCATATTTGCCATCATTTTAGCTGACCAAGCTTTAAAAATTTACATAAAAACACACTTTTATTATGGAGAGGAAATTAATATTATAGGAAGTTGGTTTAGGTTGCATTTTATCGAAAATGAAGGCATGGCTTTTGGCATGAAATTAAGTCAGGCTGCAATAGGCAAATTGATATTAACTTTATTTAGATTAATTGCAGTGTGCTTTGGCTTTTATTTATTGAAAAAGACGGTTGAAAAAAAATATACCAATGGTGCCATTATTTGTGGATCTTTAATTCTTGCTGGTGCACTTGGCAATTTATTGGATAGTGTTTTCTATGGTAAAATATTTACTGAAAGTTCTTTTCATTTAGGGAAAATGGTAGCTTTTGGCAAAGGATACGGCAATCTATTTCATGGTCGCGTTGTGGATATGCTTTATTTCCCTATTGTTGATAATGTTTTACCCAATTGGGTGCCTTTCTTAGGTGGTAAAAACTTTGTTTTCTTTGAACCAGTTTTCAATATCGCTGATGCTGCTATTTCTATTGGTGTCATTACTTTAATGGTTTTTCAAAAGAAGTTTATTCAAAAAACAACTGACATTAGTTCAAAAAACTAATTTTAAGACATGGAAGAATTGATTCCAATTCAAGTGATTATTGCAGGACGAAGCTATAGAATTCGAGTTGAGCCCAAAGAAGAAGAACTGGTTCGAGTTGCTGTTGAAATCGCTGATGATAAAATTAAAGAGTTCAGACAGGTTTATGCAGGAAAAGACGACCAAGATTTTGTTGCAATGACCTTGATTACATTCGCAATAGATGCATTAAAACCAAGCCAAAATAATCAAGAAATAAGTGCTAAAATTGAAGCACTTATTCAAAAAATCGATGCAAAAATTGCGTAAGCTGATATAGTGTATTTTTATAGCCCCTCTAATAATTTTTCCATTCTACTTCCTCTAGAACCTTTTATTAAAATAGTAGCATTTGATGGATGATTCATTTTGACATAATTCATTGCCGCTTCTGAATTGGGAAACCATTTATATCCAGTAGAAAACTGCTTAAACTCCTCGCCAACTAGCAATACCTCTTTCCACTCAAATTGCTTGATATATTTTATCAGAGTTTGGTGTTCTTGTTCACTTTCTTTTCCCATTTCTTTCATCGAACCTAAATATAATCTTTTGTCTTCCGCTATAGAATTTGCTAGATTATCAATAGCTACTCTCATACTAGTTGGGTTCGCATTGTAAGCATCCATTACAATTGTATTCGTTCCTATTTGCATCATTTGCGACCTGCTATTGTCCGGCTGATATGATTCAATTGCCGATTTTACATTCTTAAATTCAACACCAAAGTGAGCGGCAACAGCTACCGCAGCCATAACATTTGCAAAATTATAATCACCAAAAAGTTGTGTGTTAATTTGCTCATTGTCAATTTGAACTGAAAGCAGTCCATTTTTTGTAGAAAATCTGCCAGAGTAATCAGCATCTAAACTTTCTCCATAAGTCACTTGACGAAGTGTTTGAGGCGCTATTTCGAGAAGTTGTGTTTGGTCGCTGTTTCTGAAAATGATTCCATTGTTTGTTTTAAGGAATTGATATAATTCACCTTTCCCTTTTTTAACGCCTTCAATTCCACCAAACCCTTCTAAATGCGCTTTTCCAATGTTAGTGATTAAACCATGTGTAGGCAAAGCAATTTCACAATAACTTTCAATTTCATGTTGATGATTGGCTCCCATTTCTATTATGGCAATTTCAGTATCCAAAGGAACATTCAACAACGTAAGTGGCACTCCAATATGATTGTTCAAATTGCCTTTGGTAGCTACAATATTAAATTGAGTTTGTAGTACCGCTGCAATCAATTCTTTGGTCGTTGTCTTTCCATTTGAACCGGTGATTGCGATGAATGGAATGTTCAATTTTTGGCGATGAAATAGTGCCAATTTTTGCAATGCTTTTAATCCATCATCAACAAGAATTGTTTTTTGTTTTAAGTGGCAATTAGGGTCGTCAATAACGCAATAAGTAGCACCCAATTCTAAGGCTTGTTGAACAAACCGGTTACCATCGAAATTAGGACCTTTAAGTGCCCAAAAAATTGAACCTTTTTTGAGTTTTCTAGTATCTGTTTCTATATGTGGATTTTGTAAATAAATCTGATATAACGCTTCAATATTCACTGCAGATAGTTTGGTACTAAAATAAAAAAACCCCTTCAAAATGAAGGGGTTTTAAAAAATAAACTTGAAATTATCTTCTTGTTCTTGTGCTAAAAATGTTACCTGCTTTAGTAGCATTTTTTCCATTAGGGCTTCCTAAGCGATCCATCACTAAACGGAAACCTACTGTAGAACTTCCCATTCCAGCTTGTTGGAAACGGCGTGTTCCTGGAGACAACCAATAAGCTCTGTCAGCCCAGCTTCCACCTTTAATAACTCTTGAATCATTATTGATTAAAGTTGTTCTACTGTAATCATAGAAGTATGAAGAATCACCATCAATATAATTTCTTGCATCAGGGTTATTAACCATGAAATTTTGATTTCTTTTTTGAGCTAATTCTTCAGCAGAAATTAAGCGTTTTGGCAAACGACCAAGACTGTCTTTTTCTTCTAGAGAATTGTCTTCAGCAATACGTTGGTAAGCATTATAAACGTTACCACGAGCTGGTCTGAAATCTTCAGCATCTTGGAATGTATTTGGACGGTAAGTATCAAAAACCCACTCGCTAACATTACCAGCCATATTATAAAGACCGAATGCATTTGGTTTGTAAGTAAATACATCTGCAGGGATATCTGAATTATCATTTAGTCCTGCTGCAACACCCATATAATCTCCTTTTCCACGACGGAAATTAGCATTGAATTCACCTTGTTGAGCATTACGCAAACCACTGCGCAAGTATTCTTTAGGACCCCATGGAGTTATGTTTCTATCAGTAATCACTTCTTCACCACGACGACGTTTTGTAACTGGTTCAGGATTGTTACCAACTAAACCAAGTGCAGCGTATTCCCACTCTGCTTCAGTTGGGAGACGATAATTTGGTAATAAGTATCCATCTGAGTAAGTTATGTTACGCTTTCCAGAACCACTTGGGTCAAGGTCACGCTTTTTACCCTTTCCAGCAGAACCTTCATATTGACCAGCAACATAAGTTTCTGTAGCGAAAACGTCTTCGTTAACTTGGTTTGGATTTTTGTTAAGCATTCCGTTCTTGATCAATATCATTTCATTCACACGGTCGCTTCTCCAATCAGCAAAACGATTAGCTTGATACCAATTCACACCAACTACTGGATAATAATTGTATGCAGCATGACGGAAATAGTATTCCACTAAAGGCTCATTATAAGATAAAGCTCTACGCCAAACAGTTGTGTCAGGCAATTCAGAAGCTACTAAATTTGGATAATCCGAAGAATAGGCTCTTGATAACCAGTAAAGGTATTCACGATAATGCAAGTTTGTCACCTCGGTTTCATCCATATAAAAAGAAGAAACAGAAACAGTGCGTGGAATATTGTTGCGTTCCATGGTTAGATCTTCTTCAGTCTGCCCCATTGTAAAACGACCACCTTCCACGAATGTTAATCCTGGTCCTGTTTGTTGTCCTTGGTAATTTGCCACATCGAAACCACCTAGTTTTGAATCATTATAATCCCAACCGGTTGCTCTTGACACACCAGTGTTTCGATTCGTCGATGAGCAAGCTGACAAAAAGGTTGCTGCACCTATACACAGCATGCTCACGCCAATGAGAGTTCTTTTCATAATCTGTGAAAAATATTAAGCTACAATTGGTTGATAATTTTTAAAACTGTTACAATGTTAGCGCATTCTTTTGAAAATGTCAAGCATTCCAAAATTCAAACGCCAAAATTATAAAAAATCTTTTTTTATATAATACAAAATATGTCAACTTATAAATCGTTAAATAGGTCTTATTGGACTCAATTAAAAACGTTTATGAGTATTTGCCTATCTTTGAAATTAGCTGAGATATTCCGTAAAAGTATAAAAATGAACAAAAGAATTAGTTTTTTATTGACTTTTATTTTTTGTTGCCATATTTCGTTAGCACAAAGCAACATAAAACAAATAAATATACAAAAGAGCGCTGTTCAAGATGGCTTTTTTATTTATAAAATTAATATACAAAATTACGAAAAACCATATCTCAAACTTTCAAACTTAATTTTTGAAGAAGCTCAAACTAATCAAAAAGTAAATGCTTTTGATCAAATAGAACCAATAGTTATACTTGGAAAAGAAAAAAAACAGCCTTTTGCCTTGGTTTATATTCCAGTCTATAAAACTGAAGGGAATTTTGTTCGCGCCTTGAAATCCTTGCAACTAGAATGGATTGAAAAAGAAAATGACAAGCAATTTGTGCAGAAATCAACTGCTGTAACTAATAGTGTTTTAGCTGATGGCAATTGGTATAAAATTGAAATTACTAAAGAAGGCATTTATAAGATTGATTACAATTTTATACAAAACAAATTGGGAGTCAATCCTCTTACAATTAATACAAATAACATCAGTTTATTTGGAAATGGTGGAGCACAAATTTCTCAAAGCAACGCTGACTCCTTCTTTGATGATTTAATTGAAAATAAAATCAAAGTTGTTGATGGCGGAGACGGAATATTCAATCAAGAAGATTATATACTTTTTTATGCGCAAGGCTCAAACAGTTGGACTAAAGACAGTTTGGGTAAAAAATTCTATCATGTTAAAAATATTTACGAGGACAAAAGTTATTATTTTATCAATTTCAACAGACCTAATTCAAAAAGAGTCAATAGTGAATCTGGAAATATTGCATCAAACATTGTTGTAAGTTCTTCAAATCAATTTGCGATGATTAATGAAGATATTTTAAACATTGGAAGATTTGGAAAAACTTGGTGGGGAGATGAATTTAGTAGTGACCCAGGAAAATCAACCTCCAAAAACTATACTTTCAATACAGGCTTGCTGACTGATTCTGTAATTGCACGCATTCATTTTGGTGTTCGATCATCTGTTGGTAATAACCTCGTCAATATTTTGCTTAACAATAATCTAATTAATTCCACCAATTATGGAAGTGTGGGAACTTCAGTTGATGACAATCCTTTGGTTGATAATTACCTAACCAATGCATCACTTGTTAGTGGTTCTTCAGTTACTTATTCAATCAATTTTCAACCTGGAATTTCATCTGCAAGAGGTTATCTTGATTACCTCGAACTTAACTGGCGTTCAGCATTGAACTTCGCTAATGGTTTTTATAGTTTTAGAGATTGGAATAGCGTAGGTGTAGGAAACGTAGCAAAATTCACCATAAACAGTGCCAATAATAATCTTCAAATTTGGGACATAACACAACCATTAGAACCTATTCAAATTAATGGCACATTCAACAACAATGAGTATACTTTCTCAAGAGACGCTTCGCTTTTGAGAAACTATATTGCTTTCGATGGTAGTAACTTTTCAACACCTGATTTTGTTCAAAAAATAGATAATCAAAATTTGCATGGTTCCGCTCAAATGGACTACATTATTGTCACACACAAGAACTTTCTAAATGCTGCTGAAAAACTTGCAAATTTTCATAGAACTAAGAATAATTTAAAAGTTATAGTTGCTACAACAGATCAAATTTATAATGAGTTTTCATCGGGATCACAAGATATTGGTGCCATAAGAAATTTTGCACGAATGTTTTATGACCGCGCAGGCAATGACACCAACCTAATGCCGAAATATTTACTTTTATTCGGAGATGCCTCATTTGACTACAAAGACAGAATTACTAATAACACCAATTTTGTTCCAACCTATGAAACTACTGAATCTATCAATCTAATAGACGGTTACTGCTCTGATGATTACTTTTCATTTTTAGATGACAATGAAGATATTGAAAATTGGAGTATTGCTAACACAATGGATTTAGGCGTGGGAAGACTTCCTGTTGCAACCGCTGATGCTGCTTTAAAAGTTGTAGATAAGATTATTAATTATGCACAACCCAAAACACTAGGACCTTGGCGCATTAATACAACAGTGATTGCAGACAATGGTGATGGCGAACAACATTTTATGGATGGAGAAACAATGGCTGCCACAATTGAAAAAAATACCAACATCTATAACGAAAACAAAATTTATCTTTCTGTTTTACCAACTATTTCAACACCTGGAGGAATGCGTGCTCCTGAGGCTAACAAAGCTATAAATGATGCTATTTTCAATGGTACATTTTTGGTTAATTATAATGGCCATGGAAGCATTACAACATTGGCACATGAAAGAATTTTAACTCAAGATGATTTCAACAATTGGAAGAATGCTGATATGTTGCCAATTATGATTACTGCAACTTGCGATTTCAGTAAATATGATGACCCTGCATATGTTTCAGCTGGAGAAAAACTAGCAATTAAAGCCGATGGTGGAGCTATTGCCTTGCTAACGACAACTCAATTAGTTTATGCACATCTGAACCGACCAATGAATACTCAATATTTAGATGCAACATTTAAGAGTTATACTGGCACTTTACCAACACTTGGGGACGCTTTTAGAATCAGTAAAAACCAAACTTACTCTTCACCAAAAGATAAATGGACACTTTCAAACTATAGAAAATTTGTTTTGCTTGGCGATCCTGCTCTCCATCCAGCATACCCTACCAATAGAGTGCAGACAACAGAACTTTTAGATGGTAATACCGGCGAACCTATTGACACCATAAAGGCTTTAGGCAAATATATTATCAAAGGGAAAGTTGTAGATACAGACGGGACTATGATGCCAAATTTTAATGGTAAAATCAATATCACACTTTTTGACAAGAAGAAAACTGTTGCTTTAGGATCCTCACTAGGATTGAGTTTCAAGGTTCAAAACAACATTATTTTCAAAGGAAAAGTATCAGTTACGAATGGTGAATTTAGTTGCGAATTTATCACACCCAAAGATATCAACTACGAATTTGGGAAAGGGAAAATTAGCTATTATGCTGAAAATGGTTTGATTGATGCAGCTGGAGCTGACACTAATTTATTAGTAGGTGGTTTTTCCGACAATCCAAATATTGAAGACAATGCTCCAATTGTAAAACCATATATGAATGATAGCTTGTTTCAAGATGGGGGTATTACAGGCGCTAACTCAATTTTGTTTGTTAGTTTTTACGATGAAACAGGAATCAATGTTTCGGGAAATAGCATAGGACATGATATTACTGCTGTTCTAGATAATCAATTTGAAAGTCCATATATTTTGAATGATTACTATCAGACCGCACCTAATGACTATAAAAATGGTTATGTACGATTTCCGATTACAGGTTTGAGCGACGGAAGTCATTCTATTAGCGTGAAAGCATGGGACATGAACAATAATTCAGGTGAAGGAAAAGTTTATTTTGAAGTGGTGAATGGAAAAATTGTTGCAATTAAAAATCTGATGAATTACCCTAATCCGTTTAATCAAACAACCACTTTTGTTTTTGACCACAATCATCCTAATGAAGAAATGAATGTAACTATTTTAATATACAACACTAATGGTTCATTTGTCACTTCAATAAACAAAACTTTTTCCCCAACGGGAAGCAAAACTTCTGAAATTAATTGGGATGGTATAACCAACAATGGTAGCCTGCTTCCCTCAGGAGTATATACATACAAAATAAATATAAAAAATACTGCTGGAATTGAAGAAACAGCATACCAAAAATTAGTAATTATCCGTTAGAGCTTTGTTGATTGAACTTAGGACTTATTTCAAAGTTTGTGAGCACACTCAAAACAAATAACTTTGCAAAACTTTAAATTAAAAAACATACGATGATAAAACGAATTGCTTTATTAAGCATAAGCATTTTGACCGGTATAACTACAGAATCTTTTTCTCAACAAACCAAAACCAATCTAAATGGTAGTTCTTCTATTAACACCATAACCACAGCAGTTCCATTCCTCAGAATTTCACCAGATGCTCGTTCTGGCGGAATGGGAGATGTGGGCATTGCACTTTCTGCAGATGCAAATGCTCAATTTTGGAACGTTGGTAAAATTCCTTTTGCTCCCAAACGCTACGGCATTTCAGCTACTTATACTCCTTGGTTGAAAGACTTAGTTCCAGATATTTTTCTTGCGTATTTGTCAGGCTATGCGAAATTTGGCGAAAACAATGATCAAGCAATTAGTGGTTCTTTACGCTACTTTTCGTTAGGAGATATCAATTTTACCGACATCAATGCTCAACCGCTAGGAAGTGGTAAACCGAGAGAATATTCTCTTGATTTGGGCTACTCTCGTCAGTTATCTGAAAACCTTTCAACAGGAATCAGTTTGCGCTACATTCATTCTGCTATTGCAACAGGTTTGAGTGGTGGTTCAGGAACAGATTATAAACCAGGGAATGCATTCGCAGCTGATTGGGGAATATTTTACACCAAGACAAAAGAAATTGATCAATTTGTGAGTAACAACTTCAGTTTTGGTGCTGTATTGAGCAATATTGGTTCTAAAATTTCATACAACTCCACTAGAAGAGACTTTATTCCAGCTAATCTTGGAATAGGCGTGGCTTATACAAAAGGAATTGATGAATATAACAAAGTAACTTTTGCTGCTGATGTCAACAAGCTATTGGTGCCAACGCCATTGGACTCTAGCACTACAGCAGGTACTCCCAAATATTACATTCCTAACAAATCAGTAGCATCTGGAATTTTTGGTTCTTTCAATGACGCACCTGGAGGAATGAGTGAAGAAATAAGAGAACTTCAATTTTCTGTTGGTGCTGAATATTGGTATCAAAATCAATTTGCAGGACGCATCGGCTATTTTTATGAAGATAAAACCAAAGGCGATAGAAAATATTTGACTTTAGGTGTGGGTGTTAAAATGAATGTATTCACGCTAAATGGTTCTTATTTAGTGGCTTCTGGTAGTGGCGTAAATAGAAATCCACTTGCAAATACTTTCCGTTTTACATTATCGTTCGATTTTGATAAGATTGAACAAAAAGCAGATGAGGAAGAAGAAGTGGCACCAGCGGCTCCTTCATCAAACGAATAGAATCAAATGAATATTAAAAATAAACGAGCCACACTAAGATGGCTTGTTTGTTTTCGACAATGTAGTCAAAAATAGTTGGTAAAATCGGCTGAAAGTATTTCTGGT
>CAZNVQ010000101.1:0-9493 GCA_964576425.1 uncultured Flavipsychrobacter sp.
GATGAGTAGCTCCCCAGCAGCACTCATTTCCGTTTCATTTGAACACAACAAATATAAAAGAATTAAACTATATTTACAACCTGTCGAAAATAGCAACCACTTACAAAAGTACCCAGCATTAGCAAAACAATCTTCAATTCAAGGGAAAGTCATAGTTGAATTTATTGTAACTAAAACTGGAAAAGTGAAAAATGCTAGAATAATAAAAGGAATTGGTGGAGGTTGTGATGAAGAAGCTATTGCTGTAATTTCAAATATGCCAAATTGGAAACCTGGAATGCAAAATGGACAAGCAGTAGATGTATATTTTACAATTCCAATTTTCTTCAGTTTAAATTAAAAAAAGGGGCATTTTAGCCCCTTTTTAAATTAAAAATTATTTCATGATTGCTTTCTGGATGTCTTCACTAAGGGGTTCTACACCTGGAGCAAAAACGCCAATCAAATTACCCTTCTCATCAATTAAATATTTTTGAAAATTCCATTTAACAGAACTTGATTGGAATCCGTTGTAATCTTTATTGGTCAACCATTGATAAATTGGCGCCATATCACGACCTTTCACCGAGATTTTAGCAGCCATTGGAAAACTTACTCCATAATTTTTTTTACAAAAAGCCGCAATTTCTTGGTTGTTACCTGGTTCTTGAAAAAGAAAATCATTGGCTGGAAAACCTATTATAACAAGCTTGTTGTTGTATTTTTTGTATAAAGCTTCCAATCCTTCATACTGAGGTGTGTAGCCACATTTTGAAGCAGTATTGACAATTAGAATTTTCTTTCCTTTAAAAGTCGAAAAATCAATTGTGCCGCCACTTAATGACGGAACTGTAAATTCATAAATAGTCTTTGGAATATTCGTTTCCTTCGGTGACATAAAAAATGTAAAAAATTTGAAGATAGATAACATAATGTAAAGCATAAAGCAAATTTAGAGTATCAAAACAGACAAATTCTATGTTTGTTCTCTAAGTATGATATATTATTTTTCACATAACAATAAACCAAAGTCATTGTTATGCTAATTTTGGAACAAATGAATGCTAAAAAAGGCTTTTGCTTCCTTCTTATTTTTGTCTTGTTTTTACAGTCATGTGCGAACATTGTTCCTCCTCAAGGAGGTAGCAAAGATACTTCGCCTCCAAAAATCTTAACTATCAATCCGGCTGACTCAAGCATTGGAAAAAGAATCAATAGGATTGAATTCAAATTCGATGAATATGTTTCTGTTTCAAATGTTGCAACGGAGCTCATCACTTCTCCAATATTGCCTTTTCCTTTACAAGTTGTAGCTAATGGGAAAACTGTTATTGTAAAAATTCCAGATTCTATTCTTCAGCCAAATACAACTTATAAACTTTCTTTCGGTAAAAGTATATTGGATGTTCATGAAAATAATGCTGCTCAAAATGTGCAGTACACTTTCAGCACTGGAAAATATTTTGATTCGCTTAAGATAGAAGGTCAAGTAATGAATGCATTTACTGGAAAATATGATTCTTCTGCAACAGTGTTGCTCTACGATGTTTCAAAAAATGACAGCATTGTTGCTCGCGAAAAGCCAATGTATGCCATACATGTTGAACCAAAAGGTCATTTCTTGATAAATGGTTTGCCTAGTAAAAATTTCAAAGTTTATGCCATCAGAGATTTGAACAACAATCTAATGTATGATGGAGGAGATGAGTGGATTGGTTTTGTAGAAAAAAGTATTGCGGCAAATGAAAATACTACTGAAAAAATAATTTTATACACTTTCGCTGAAACCAATACCCAATCAAAATCAACAAATAAACCGGTTGATAGCAAACGTGAAAGAGGTAACACAGCAAACAAAGTGAAAAACATAAGTTACGAAACCAATATTGATACAAGTGATTTCAATAAGAGAACATTTGGCATCAATGAAAAAATTAAATTAAAATTCAATCAAAAATTCAATTCAATCAATTCATCAAAAATCAATTTGACCTACGACAGCTCAAATATAGAAATTGAAGCAAATTTAACTTCAACTTTAGATACCAATGAAAGCTGTTTTGATATCCATTCAAAATGGAAAGAGAACACTGTTTACACGCTGAGATTATTACAGGGATTTGTTGCAGATAGTGCATTTTCAAGCTTGTCGCCAGCAAAATTTAAATTTAGAACATTGCAAAAATCTGACTATGCACAATTAACTATCAATTTTCCATCAAAGTATTTTGGTGAACATTTTATAGCTGAAATTTTTACGGAAGAAGCAACTATATATTCTAAACCAATTTCTGATAGTACTTTAATGCTGGAAGGCTTGTCTCCAGGAACTTATCAATTGAAAATTATAAAAGATGATAACAAAAACGGACAATGGGATAAAGGAGATTTATTCAAAAAAATTCAACCCGAATTTGTCATTCCTTTTCCTCATACTATAATGCTGAAATCCGGTTGGCAAAATGAAATTGACTTTGAAGAAAAAATAAAGAACAAACCCAAAAACAATTTGAGCAATAAGTAAAACTTAAAAAAAATAAACATGAAAAAAATCATCTTACTTTTTTGTTTGACATCCTCTTTTTCAGGGATGAGCCAAAACAAAATGACACCTGAAATGCTTTGGAGTTTAAAACGTGTTTCAGGAGAAACGCTTTTGGACAATGGGAAAACATTGCTTTTTAGCTCCAAAACTATTGATGTCAAAACTGAAAAAAGCAGTGTAAAAAAATATGAACTTCAATTACAATCAGGAAAACAAAATGAAATAAACGAAGCTTACCAAATTGTCCAAAGAAATAGAAATATTTGGTATGGAATAAAAGATAATGGCTTATTCAAAAGCTCCAATGCAGGAAAATCTTGGACCTTGTTTTTCAAAAATGTTGATGGCATGGACAATATTAGAATTGCACCAAACGGAAAATTAATTGCCTATTCAAAGGATGTTTTAATTAAAAAAATATTGGGTTCAACAATTTATCCTGAATTAACGAAAACAACAGCTCAGATTTATGAAGACCTGAATTATAGACATTGGGATACTTGGGAAGATGGTCTGTTTTCTCACTTATTTATTATTGATGTAGCCACGGGAAAATCAACTGACATTATGAATGATGAAGCATTCGATTGTCCTCAAAAACCATTTGGTGGCACAGAAGATTTCATTTGGTCTCCTGATAGTAAATCTTTAATTTATGTCTGTAAGAAAAAATTCGGAAAGGATTATGCACAAAGCACTAATACTGATATCTATCAATATCAAATCAGTACTAAAAACACAGTGAATCTCACAGCTAATATGATGGGTTATGATACAAACCCTAGTATTAGTCCTGACGGAAAAAAGTTAGCTTGGTTGAGTATGAGTCATGATGGATTCGAAGCTGATAAAAATGACATTTGGGTTATGAATTTAGATGCAACTCAAACTACAAAAACAAATCTCACTGGTACTTGGGACGGAACGGTAAATGGTTTTAACTGGAGCAACGATAGTAAATTAATTTATTTTATTGCACCATGGCGAGGAACAGAACAACTATTTAGCTTACCGTTGCCTACAATAGAAACAAGTAATTTGAATGACAAAGTTATGATGAAAAGAATGGGTATCAAACAAATTACAAGCGGCATGTTTGATATAAATGGTTTTATTGGTGAAAATGAAGAACAAATTGTAGTATCAAGATGCGATATGAATCATGCAAGTGAGCTTTATTCAGTTGACAAGAAAACAGGCAGCATGAATCAACTTACTCATGAAAATGATGAAACCTATAATTCTATCAAGCTTAGTGATATTGACTTTAAAATGATCAAAACAAGCGATGGTAAACAAATGGGAGTTTGGGTTATTTATCCTCCAAATTTTGATCCAAACAAAAAGTACCCAACCCTCCTTTATTGTCAAGGAGGTCCACAATCTGCATTATCTCAATTCTACAGTTTCAGATGGAATTTTCAGCTAATGGCAGCTAATGGATATATTGTTGTTGCTCCCAATCGCAGAGGAATGCCAGGTTGGGGTGTTGAATGGAACGCTGCTATCAGCAAGGATTGGGGCGGACAACCTATGAAGGATTATTTGAGCGCCATTGACGCTATTGCAGAGGAAAATTATGTAGATAAAAATAGACTTGGCTGTGTAGGTGCTAGTTATGGTGGCTATAGTGTTTTCATGTTAGCGGGTATGCATAACAACAGATTTAAATCATTTATAGCACATGATGGTTTATTTGACTTAAAAAGCTGGTATGGAACTACTGAAGAATTATGGTTTGCGAATTGGGATATAGGAGGAAATTATTGGCAGAAAAATCAACCTTCAAGTTATCAATCTTTTAACCCAAGCAATTTTGTTGATAAATGGAATACTCCTATTATGATTATTCAAGGTGGAACAGATTATAGAGTTCCAATTGAACAAGGACTTGAAGCCTTTCAAGCCGCACAACTTAAAGGGATTAAAAGCAAACTCTTATACCTTCCAAATGAAAACCATTGGGTTCTACATCCACAAAACGGTTTAGTTTGGCAAAAAGAATTTTACAAATGGTTAAGTGAAACTTTGAAATAAAATTAAAAACGGGAGGTAATAGCCTCCCGTTTTAATATTCTAATTTTTTTGTACAATAAACCGCTTGAAACTATTTCCTGTTTTGAGTTCTAACAAATAAACACCTGAAGAATAATCAGACAAATCAATAAATAATTTATCATTTCTGAATTGTGTTTTTAATATCTTTTTTCTACCTCTCAAATCAATGACGCTAACAAAATCATTATTAATATTTGAGCCCAATATTTCAATTACACCATTTGTTGGATTTGGAAAAACAACAATTTTATTGTCTTTAATTTCATCAATTGAATTAGTAGAAACAGTTAACCATTGACTTATAGTATCTTGATAAGTACATTTGTTTACAGTTAAAGTTACTAGATAATTCCCCGATACATTATATGTATGGGAAGGTTGAAAAACATTATTTGTATTTCCATCTCCAAAATTCCACGAGTAGTCAATTCCATTTAGAGATAAATTGGTAAAATCAACAAGTCCATTAGCTTGATACTGAAATTGAAAATTAGCTTTTGGATCAAATTTTCCAACATTCCAGTTTAACAAGCTATCATAAGCAATTGCCTTCGCTGCATTGCGGATTGCTACTGCATCTTGAACAGACAAACCTGCATTATTAGTTATTGCAGTTGGATTCTTTCTAAAAATAACAGAATAAAAACTACAAGCAGCTGCATAAGTACCTGCGGTAGATGGGTGACTTTCATCTGTTTGGTACAATTCAATTGATGCATTATTCGTTCTTAAATATCGCCAAACAGGTCCTACTGGTGATACATTGGCCTGATTTGCATTTGCCATCATCAAGTATCTTTCTCTTAAAAGACTATCCATTCCTAAATATGTACAAACAGGAGGCCATCCAGGACAGTTTCCTGCATCTCCATTTTTTCTTCCCCATGTCATGTAGAAAATTGTTTCAGAACAAGGATTTGCAGCATGAATCAAACTATCTAACTTCTTTGCATACGGAAAAACATCTGATTGCACTTGGCTCAATGGAAACGAAGGCATTTGGCTTTGTTCTTGTAATACAACAAAATCCCAATTACCTGTTGCAATCAAATTTAAAGCCGTTTGGTCATTAGCATGGTCTTGTAAACGATAGCCACCAACAGCATAGGAATCGAATATCAAAGTGTCTCCAACTGAGCTCGCAACATCTTTCACCATTTGCGGCAAATTATTTACATATATATAGCTGTTTCCTATGAACAGAACACGTTTAGTTTTAGCACTAACTGTTAAGCCTAAAACAAACAAAAAAATTAGAGTTGATAATTGCTTTTTCATAAATTGATATTTAGAATTCTTCTTCAAAAAATATTTTATAATAGTGCATTCCTGTTTCTTCATCATAACCTTTTTCAATTAAATCCTTGTCGCCATGAATGTAAATATGAAAATTCTTATCTAATTTCAAAACACTCTTAAACACCCTACTCTGCTTCTTTACTGCCTGATTAGATATACTAAATTGTTCTTCAAACTGAATTTCACGTTCCTGTGTATAGTTCCGTTCGAATTTTCTGAAAGATTCAATTACGTCAGCGTCATGCAACACCTCTTCTTCAAACTTATTTTTATCAAACTCTTCATTCTTTTTAAAATATTGTACCGATTTATTTAACAAATCAATTTGCTCCACTCGATTGACTTCATATTCAGTTGGTATTTGTTCAACAACAAAATCTTTATACATATCGAGAAAGTCTTTCGTAAGATGAAAATCATCCGATGACGGCTTGACTTTTAAAAACTTATCCTTCCAAAATTGAGCTTCGCTATTTTTACTTGTTCTATCTAATATCAATAATTGATAACCTTCATCTTGTTTGTAATTAAAAATCAAACATGCTTTGTCAGGTTTTTCAGGATTAAATCCTTCTTGAGCCGAAATGGAATAACTACCCTTTTCTTGCACCACTTGTAAAAAAGATGTCCGTGTATCTGATTTGTACAAACCAATTCCATCAACAATTTTACCTTCAACATGAATGTTTTTGACATAAGCAACATGCAACTCTCCACTCTTGATTTGAGGCAAATCAATGATGTCAAATAAATGTTTTGCTAACGAAATACTGTGAAGCAAAGTTTTACTTTCATCTTCAAATAAAGCACTAACATAATGATACACTTCGTTCAAATTGATATCCGTTGGATGCCAAAAATGAAATGATTCCGCTTGTTGTAAAGACAGTAAAAAATATTGTGTCAATACATTTTGCAAAGAGTGATCTTCAATATCGACCAATGACTTCGACAATTCAATCGACTCACCTAATGTACTGTTACCAATAAAATGAGTCGCCAAATATTTTATTTTAGCTTCATGAAATGAAATCATTTGCAACACTTTTTTCTAGACCTAAAATTAATTCCATTAGTTGGTAAAGACCTACTTTATTTCAATTTCATTCGCATACCGACATAAATATTCCTTCCCATAATTGGACCCCAAGGCATCGAGGCATCGAATCCTGATGAAAAAGGATGCGCAGACATCACAACTGGATGATGCATCATAATATTTTCAATATTCTCAATGCCTAAATAAAATTCAATTTGATTTTTCCAACCCTTGCTGATTTGCGCATTCATCTGCCAATAACTTGGGCTATAAAAGCCCTCTTTCACCACATCTACTAAATGGTCATCGTTCAAAATTGGCACTCTTTTATTACCAATCCATTGAACGGTGTAATCAAATTTCCAATTGTTTTTAGTTTCGTAGCCGACATTTGCAAATGCTCTGTGTGCAGGAATTAGTGGCTTTTCTTTAAGTTGTCCACCATAAGTAGTGCGAACATCAAACCATCTATATGCAATCCGAATATCCAACTTTCTAATCAATTCATAATCCAACTGAATTTGAAAACTGTTGGCAAACGAATTGCCTTTTAGATTGTAAAGTTTTACAAATTTTGGGTCTTCTAAATCGACTACAACTTGATTGTCAAAATTGGTATAGTAATAATCAATAGAAACGGAACCATCACGATAATTCAACATAAATTTTTGAGTGAAGTTAATACCAGTGTTCCAAGCTACTTCGGGTTGAAAATCATAACTAGCATTGCTATCTTGTGATTGAAATTGAAATATTCTATTGCTTGCCATGTTACCCATTTGTTCTGATAAAAAATTGGCTGTTCGTTGTGCTCTTCCAAAAGAAGCTCTTAAAGCACTGTTTTTAAAAGGCGCATAACGAAGGTGCAATCGAGGTGTTACAAAAGCGCCAAACAAATTATGATAATCTGCTCTTAATCCAGCTACTAAATTAAATTGTTCACCAAGCGTGAAAGCATACTCAGTAAATAATCCCGGAACAATTTCTCTTCTTTTAAAAGTCTTTCCTTGATATTGTTCACTGTAAGCATCCAACAACGTACTTGAGCCCAATTTCAATACATGATTGGTGTTATTAATGATTGTTTGATAAATGAAATTAGAATAAATTGATTGTTCATCAGCCTTGTAATTTCTTGTACCATATTGTGCTGTTTGATGATGCAACACTCCCGACAATTGCCAACCAAAACTTGTTGCAGGTTTATTCTTAAACATATGGCCTAGCTTGCTCCAGAACTCCATTCTATCCAATGATAATTCATATCCCCATGGATGACCAACCGTTTGTTGTTTTCCTGATTCATAATTTAGTTGCCCACCAAGATTGTGTGTTGACACTCCTTTTATACCCGCTTGAAACTCCCAACCATTAGGACTAAACCAAAACCATCGATTTGCCATAACTAACTGTCGATCAATTGGTTGGTCCATAAATCCATCCGAATT
Source organism: uncultured Flavipsychrobacter sp. (assembly GCA_964576425.1). Taxonomy (GTDB): domain Bacteria; phylum Bacteroidota; class Bacteroidia; order Chitinophagales; family Chitinophagaceae; genus JAFIGV01. Next base: position 8,369 of record CAZNVQ010000101.1, read on the forward strand.
TTGGTCAAGTCTATACCAATTCGATTTACCATGAAAAAACAAATTGGTGTGTATTCCTTCCTTTATTTTCTTTCTCCAAACTATGTTACCTTCTGTTCTGCCTTGAGTACTTTGATATAAGTTTAAAAACCAATTAGGCTCTTTATCATTAAATGCTTTTCTCCACTCAACATTAATTTGACCAGCAACACTTTCATATCCATTAACAACACTACCTATGCCTTTACTCAATTGCATTCCCTCTATCCAAGTTCCTGGCGTGAAAGTCAAGCCAGTTGTGGCAGCCAATCCTCGAGCATCAGGTATATTTTCTCGAGTTATCAACGTATAAGGACCAGCCAATCCAAGCATTTGAATTTGTTTATAACCAGATACTGCATCTGTAAAAGCTACATCAACAGAAGGTGTTGTTTCAAAACTTTCACTAAGATTGCAACAAGCCGCTTTCATCAATTCTCGCTCACCGATTTGTTCTCTTTTTATTGGATTTATCAAACCTATTTCGGTTGATTTTTTCCTTGATTCAATCACCACTTCTGTTAATCGATAGGTTTGTTTCAGCTCAATTTCATAATAGTTTTGCTCAGAGCTTATTTGAACTGTATCTGTTTCATATCCATTCAAGCTAAATACTATAGCTTCAATTTGTTCAGGAATAGTAAATTCAAATTTTCCACTATCATCCGCTGAACCAAGATAATTTCCGGTTTTATCATAGATTAAAACATCGGCTAAAACCTCTATCTTTTTACCTCCTATTTTTTTGGAAACTATTCCTTGAACTTTTTTCTGAGCAAAAGATTTGAAAATACATAACATAAAAACACTCAAAATGAGTGCACATTTTTTGTTCATAAAACCTCCCTTTGTTTAGTGTTCACAAGTTGTGGTGAGGTAATGACAACATTCAGGAAGTTTGTTGTAATCTTCTTCTTTCGCTTTAACTTTTTCATTGCTATGCCCAGCTAAAGCCACTTGCTCCGCAATTTTCAGAATAGATGTTTTTTCTGATTTGTAAAACAAAACCAATTGCCTTGTTGATTTTGACCATTCCGCACGTTTAACACCTTTGACATATGCAGCATCTTCAATGCGTTTTTTGCACATATCGCAATTTCCATCAAC
>CAZNVQ010000102.1:0-9486 GCA_964576425.1 uncultured Flavipsychrobacter sp.
ATCTAAGGTAAAAGCATCTGCTTTCCAATAGTCACCGTTAATATAACAAGTCATTGGTGACTCGCCCGACCAACTAAAATCGGTAAAAACGCCACCTTTGGGATTATTTGGATTTACATATCCAGAATAATCTTCATTGGGATTAGCATCATATTGACCATTGTCACAACTAGTAAAAAAAGTACCAATTGAAGCAAAAAGACAAGCAGAAAGCAACAATTTCTTCATGATTTTCTTATTATTGGTTAAAGATACTAAGTTGAACAATATTTCAAAATACACTTTCCAATAAATTAGACAATATTCTAAGAACCATGTCAAAATATATAATTATAATATTATTGTTTTTAAATCAATCAACATTTGCTCAAACTTATTATGGAAAAATCATCGACGACTTAACCAACGAAGCATTGCCTTTTGCCACACTAAAACTTAATGACGGAAAACAAGGTTTGGTTTCCGATTTACATGGAAAGTTTGAGTTAAAAAACAACTATGAAATTAAGAAAATCGAAATCAGTTATCTAGGTTATCAAAATTTTCAATTGTTGAAACCAAGTCAACAAACTGAAATCATCATTCGATTAAAACCAAATACAAAAAATTTGAAAGAATTCATTGTGAAACCACCCTATGAAAAAATCAATAGAATCCTTCGAAATACCATTTCCAATAAATACAAAAACAACCCAGAATTGTATGATAACTATGCATGCAATGTCTATTACAAAATGATATTTGATATTCGAATTCCTGATTCGACTTTAAAAATCATGAAACAAGATACGAGCCAAGAAACACAATCTTTTATTCATTTTGTTGAAAGTCAGCACACCTTAATTTCTGAAACTTACAGTAAAAGATATTGGCAACAACCAAAGCAACTGCAAGAATTAATATTGGCTTCTAAAATATCTGGTTTTCAAAAATCTATTTTCAATAGTTTGGTGACTGATGTTCTCCCTTTTCATGCTTACGACAACTACCTGAAACTCAATAACATTGACTATCATAATCCAATTAGTGCTGGCTATGAAAATCGATATAATTTCAATTTAATTGATGAAATATGGCAAGAAAAAGACACCATTTGGATACTAAGTTTCAAACCCAAAAAGAAGGCAAGCCAATGTTTAAATGGAACAATTTATATTCATTCGGATGGATTTGCAATAACTAATTTTTTAGCACAAGTGAAAGACACAAATCTTAAAAGAAATATTAAGTTGGAACAGCAATACGCTAAAAACCAATACCATCAATGGTTTCCAAAAGCATTGAATTATATTCTTGATTGGGAAAGAGTAATTAAAAAAGAAAAAAAAGATACTAACGATAAAAGAGAATTCAATTATTCAATCGTTGCTTCAGGCACATCATTAATTGATTCCGTAACTATAAATAAAGAAGAGAATTATAAAATAGACAAAAGCAAAACAGTTAAAATGTTACCAGATGCCAATGAAAAAAATGAAACTTATTGGGATCAATTAAGACCATCTGAGCTAAATCCAAAAGAGAAAAGAACTTATCAATTTACAGACAGCTTGTATGATGCCATTAAGATAAACAAATATGTGCCCTATCTTGAAAAGTTAGTAGAAGGCAAAGTTCCAATTAGTTTTTTGGATCTAGAATTAGAACGATTGTATCGATGGAATAAATATGAGCAATCCCGCTTTGGTATTGGCTTTTCAACCAATAATAAAATTAGTAAGTTTTTTTCTATCGGTGCTTGGGCAGGATATGGAACAAAAGATAAACAGTGGAAATATGGAACTGACCTAAAAATTTACTTAGATAAATTTAAAGAAACCAGTATCCTTTTTTCATACTCGAAAGATTTGAAAGACCCTGGTAGAATTCGACTCAACAAAGAGTTGGGTAATACTTATATTCAGTCTTTCATCATGAGCCGAGTGGATCAATCGGAAGAAATTAAGGTAAGTTTCGAAGGGCGATATAATTATCTAGATTATCAATTTGGTGTTAATCAAAGCAGATGGAAACCTTTATATGACTACATTTTAGTCGATAAACAACTGGGGTTACACAGTCAATTTATTGCCAATGAAATCAATGTACAATTGCGATATGCTTTTGCCGAAAGAAGAGCACCATTATTCGGAAAATATTATTCGACAAGCAGTAACAATTATCCCATATTATATGCTAAAATGAACCTTGGAACAATAGAAGACAAGGATTATAAAAGCAATTATTGGCAACTAATTTTAGGTACAAAAGCTAATTTACATATCAATAGATTAGGTAAAGAGCAATTTCAAATTGTGATGGGTTATCTATCATCTGATGATGTTGTTCCTTTAGGTAAAATGTTTGCAGGTAATGGATATAGATTTGATGAAGTTTCACTCTATAGTTTCGGTGGTATGATGACCATGTTGCCGTATGAATACTACAGCGATAGATTTGTAAATATTTATTGGCAGCATGATTTTGATTGGCACTTTTTCAATTCTAAATTTTCACATCCATTTTTGAGTATTGGGCACAATTTGCTTTACGGAAATATGATGAATCGAAATCAACATCTTGGAGTATATTTCAAAACACCCGACCAAAGCTATCATGAATCAGGCTTGTGTTTGAATAATTTGTTACGTATCAAATACATGGATTTATATTATTTAACTTTAAATACAGGCTATTATGTTCATTGGACAAAAAAACTTAATCTTGAGCAGCAAGGTCGATGGGTATTGGGATTAGGATTTGAATTTTAAGAAAATCACAGTAAATCAATTATTAATTAATTTGATTTTTCATACTTGTTTAATGATAAATTTGTAAAATTCTAAACGTTCGATTGTGATTAAACCTCAATTTCCACAAAATGAAGAACAAAGATTGGAAGCTGTGTTCAATGCTAACATTCTCGACACACTTCCCGAAAAAGAATTTGACGACCTAACGCTTATTGCATCATCAATCTGTAATACAGCTATTTAGTCAATAACGGCTTTAGATAGTAATCGTCAATGTTTTTTGATAGTCGTTTTCAGGATTTAATTTATTATTGTTGTAGCTAATAGCTTGTTGAAAATAATATCTAGCAGAATCATATTCTTTCATTTTACTATAACACAATCCTAAATTCCCCAAAACCTCCTGCAATCTATATCTTCTTGCAAATTCTCTTTGATTTTTATATAAAAGTTGAAGGCATTGATTAAAGTAAAATACTGATTTATCAAATTTCTCTTGACGATAAAGCATTCGAGCTAAATAATAATTGTATTCATTCAATGAAACTTCATCTTGGAACTTTTCAGCAATTCTTTTTCCTTAATAGTAAGTTTTATAGGCATGTGCATATTCTCCCTTTTTAAACAATATATCGCATTGCCAAAAATGCACTAAAGAATATAAACTATTTAATTTTGATGTAACGTTATTTTGCTCAATTATTTTATGAATTTATTGGGAAAATGTAAATGCTTTTGTTTAATAATTATCAACATCTATTGCTGTAACATATTCATATTGCAAGTAATTGATGGAATCCATGATACTAAGGTATGGAATATCATGAAAAGCTTTATCAATTTTAGAAGCAAAAAAATCATTCTTCCATCTCAAAGGATATCGCTTGGAATTGTCAATTAATTTTGCAAAATTTTTGTCGGGTGTAATATTGGGTTCAGCACACACATTATTGGATCCAGATATGATTTATAAATTAAAAAAAACAAGTGCCAAATATCCATAAATTGATTTTTTAAGACAAGATGGCTTGTACATAAGATAGTTAATAGATAGGTATATCTAAGATTAGTTGATGCAAGATTATTATTTGGTTTATTAAAACACTAAATTGATAAAAAACATTCAAATTTTAAAATGTTTATGAACCATTATTGACAACTTTTAAGGAAATTGCCTGAATTATAGCCTTGACTTATCATGTCTTTGAAATATTTATCATTTTTATTTTTAACCATACCTATTGTATTTTTCGCTCAACGGTCAAAAGCCAATCATATCTTGGGTGGCGATTTAACGTATAAACACATTAGTGGTTTCACCTATGAAATAAATCTTACTCTTTATGGACAATGTGGTGCCCAAGGAAATGCTTTCGATAGTTTACCCGTTTCTCACCCTGAAATAAAAATCAAAAAAAGTGGCGTCACTCAAACAACTTCTATTTTTCTTGATGTAATTCCTGGTTCATTTGCTGAAATAACACCTGTTTGTAATGCATTTTTAAATAGTACCAATTGCAATATTCTCAATAGCACCATTCCAGGAGTGAAAAGAATAAAATTTTCAAAAACCATAACGCTTAGCGGTGCTGATAATTTATGGGAATTTATTTTCGAAGGTAATCTCGGTGGCACTTACGCAGGTCGATCATCCACCATCACCAATGTCAACAATGCAGGCAATCAATTGATGTATTTGGTTGCCATGCTCAATAACCAATCAGGAAGTAATTCGTCGCCTATTTTCACAACAGTTCCCACTCCATTTTTTTGTGCCAATTCAAAACAAAATTTTAATCAAGGTGCTGTTGACTCAGATAATGATTCCCTCAAGTTTGAATTAACTCCAGCACTTCAAAACGGTTCCTCAGTAAGTTATGTAAGTGGTTTTAACGCAACCTACCCACTAAATACTACTGATGGCAATTTTAATTTGAATAGTTTAAATGGACAAATGAGCTTCATTCCTTCAGGTGCCCAAAACGCGCTTGTAGTGAATCGAGTAATGGAATATAGAAACGGTGTTTTAATAGGTTCTGTGATTCGTGAAATGACTTTCATAATCCTCAATAATTGCAATAATATTCCGGCAAAAGACACTATTGAAAATTTAATAAACAGTGTGTTGTCACCTAACAAGACTATCAATGTTTGTGAAGGCACAAATAATATCAGTTTCCAATCTTTCTTTAGTGATGGAAATGGTGATAGCATTTCGGTTAGTTATGCAGGCATTCCAGTTGGTGCCAACATTAATATTGCTAATAATAATACCGCTAATCCTATTTTGACCTTCAGTTGGAACACAAGTGCAGTGCCTAAGGGGTTTTACACTTTTTACCTTACATTGAAAGAAAGTAACTGCCCCATCAATAACCAACAAACAATTAGCTACACCATCAGAATCGTTCAAAAAAACAATATTGATTATTCAATAATTTCACCAACGAATTGCTTCAAAAAAGCATTAATAAAAATTGAAACTAGTGAAGGAATTACGCCGAGAACAATAACCATAAACAACGGTTCAGGTATCGTAAAGACCATTATTGATTCCATAGGTATGGTGATTGATAGTCTTCCATCAGGCAATTACACGCTTTCAGTAAGTTCACCTTATTTACCTTGTTTGACCAATTCTATTCCTTTGTCAATTGTAGATTCTGGGATTTACCCATTTACTCCGCAATTGACGGAAACTCCTATTTATTGCATCGAAAACAAATCAATTCAATTAGCTTTTGTTCCACAAACAGGAGCAGTGGTGAAATGGTATTCATTGGCTGGAACACCTATGAATACTGCACCTTCAATCAATTTATCTTCACCAAGTGTGTATTATTTTTTAATCAATCAAAAAGTTGGCAACTGCACTTCCAAGCTTGACACTGTTAAGGTGGTGGTGTCAGATTATCCAAATGTTGTTGTCACCAGCAAAACCGAAGTGGCTTGTGTTGGCGATAAAATTTTACTTACTGCAACTGGTGCCTCACAATATATTTGGTTGCCAGAAAATGAAATTTATTACAACAATAATAATCAACCATATATTCAAGTTTTTAAACCTTCTAGCTTTCAAGTAATCGGCACCAACCAATATGGTTGTCGCGATACGGTTAATTTCAAATTTACTAATATTCAAAATTGTTGCACCTTTTCTTATCCTACAGCTTTCACGCCTAACAATGACCAAAAAAATGATACTTGGTGTCCAATTATGTATGGCAACGAAGTGAGTTATGAGCTCATCATCATGAACCGTTGGGGAGCAGTAGTATTCAAATCCAATCTTCCCAATCAGGCTTGGGACGGCAGTTTCAATGGAATGCCGCAAGAAATGGGCACTTATTTTTACTACTTAAAAGCAAAATGCATTGCAGGTCCTGAAGAAACCACAAAAGGCGATTTTATACTTTTACGTTAAAACAAACTATGCTTTAATCCTCAGACTGAGGATATATTTCAAGGGAATCTGGATGACCAGACATTTGAGGTAATTCTAAAAAATGGCGCTGTTCAATCGCGTCAATGGAAGCTTTACGATTAAGATGTTGTCCCACTAATTGTTTGATGTTTTTTCCAGCCAAATCAAGAATATTATTTTTCAACCTGATTCTTGCAACCACTCTAGCTAAAATAAAAAACAACAATGCAATAAATCCAACCATAGCATGAACGGCAATGCTAAAATATTCGGCATCTGAAAATTGAGTAAACGTTTCTATGCTTTTAATGTATCTGATTTTACTTAAAAAATTAAATGGATAAACCACATCCATCACCAACATAAAACCAATAAATCCCAAGCTCAATAAATAGCATAAAACTTCAAAAATCACCAACAAGGTTTTATTCATCAACCTTTGGGCAGCCGGCAGTCGCATTGATGTTGCCAAAGGATCAAACAATTCAATTTGTTCTAAAATGATTTTCTTTTGGGCTCTAAAATCATTCAATAAATCATCTTGTAATCGGCTCATTTCTTCTAAAAGTTTGTATCAGTTCAGCAAATTTAATATCCCTATGATATAACTAAGTCAAGGTTTATCCACAAAATATCCCGAATACTAAGCTACCTTTGCAACGTTTGAACAAATCCACTCAGTAATCTATATTAAAACGTAAATTACTAGGTATAAATATTTTATGAAATACGAAAAGGAAATCAATTGTAGGCGCACTTTTGCCATCATTTCTCACCCCGATGCAGGTAAAACGACCTTGACTGAGAAATTATTGCTATTTGGAGGCGCCATTCAAGTGGCAGGTGCAGTGAAAAGCAACAAAATAAAAAAACACGCCACAAGTGATTTCATGGAAATTGAAAGACAAAGAGGAATTTCGGTTGCCACATCCGTAATGAGCTTTCAATACAACAACATATTAATAAATTTACTAGATACTCCTGGTCACAAGGACTTTGCTGAAGACACTTACAGAACTTTGACAGCTGTGGACAGTGTTATTTTGGTCATTGATGCCGTTAATGGTGTGGAAGATCAAACTAGAAAGTTGATGGAAGTTTGTCGTATGCGCGACTCACCCGTTATTGTTTTTGTCAACAAAATGGACCGCGACGGAAAGTATCCATTCGATTTAATGGATGAAATAGAAAAAGAATTGAATATATCATTACATCCATTGACTTGGCCAATTAACATGGGTAAGGAGTTCAAAGGTGTGTATAATTTATACGACAAAAGCCTTAATTTATTCACTGCCAACCAAAAAGCCACGGAGGAAAACACGGTTCCGATTCCTGATATTTCAGCGCAATTATTAGACGAAAAAATTGGCGAACGAGATGCTAAACAATTGCGTGAAGATGTAGAATTGTTAGAGGGGGTTTATGGCGACTTGGATGTGGAAAGTTATTTAAAAGGACAAATTGCACCTGTGTTTTTTGGAAGTGCCGTCAACAATTTTGGTGTAAAAGAATTGTTAGATACGTTCATTCGCATTGCACCTATGCCTTTGGGTCGTGATACGGATAAGCGTCATGTTAATACCAACGAAGACAAATTTTCTGGATTTATATTTAAAATTCACGCCAACCTCGATCCAAGACATAGAGATAGAATTGCCTTCCTCAGAGTTTGTTCTGGTAAGTTTGAACGCAATAAATATTATAAGCATACCCGTATAGAAAAAGATGTTCGTTTCAGTAATCCTTATTCTTTTTTGGCTCGCGAAAAAGATGTGATTGAAGAAGCGTTTCCTGGCGATGTCATTGGGTTATTCGATACTGGAAATTTCAAAATTGGAGACACACTAACTGAAGGTGAAATGCTTCAATTTACAGGCATTCCCACCTTTTCACCTGAAATCTTCAAAGAATTGGTGAATAAAGATCCAATGAAAACTAAGCAATTAGATAAAGGTATTCGCCAGTTGACCGACGAAGGTGTGGCTCAATTATTTACGCAGCATGGTGGTAATCGAAAAATCATTGGTTGTGTTGGAGAACTTCAATTTGAAGTTATTCAATACCGTTTGTTACAAGAATATGGTGCGTCTTGTACTTTCGTTCCATTGAGTTTTTACAAAGCTTGTTGGATAACTGGAGATAAAAAGAAAGTCGAAGATTTTGTACGTTTCAAACAAAGCAATATCATGGAAGACAAAGATGGAAATCTTGTTTACCTCGCACAAAGTGAATGGTTTTTAAACACTGAACGACAAAACAATCCTGATATTGAATTTCATTTCACTAGCGAATTCAAAACAGCAAAAATGTAATTTTGTCAACTAATGATAATTATGAAACGAGCCGCTAAAAAAGCGGCTCGTTTTTTTTCTCAAATCATGTTTAATTTTAATTTGAACAATATGATATCTTTATAGATTTCCCACCGCCTTTTCCCCTGAATTTATGAAGTAATGGTAAATGCTATCATGAGCTAGCAACTCAGGATTCTTATTTCTTTAATAACCATTCTATTTTTTTAGTTTACCCTATCGGCAGGCAGTTGACAGCTTTTTCTTTTTTGTGAAATAATACGAGGAGCAAAACTTATTCTTCAAATATACTAAAAAGATGAAGTTGATATCTTAGCTTTTGTATCCAGAGTTGCTAACTCAGGATAGCTTTGAATTCCAATCCCACACGTCATTGCGAGGAACGAAGCTCCGTCATTGCGAGGAACGAAGCAATCTACACTCGCGAAGGTCAACACGCAACACAAATGAAAACAACTTACCAACCCTCACCGTCATTGCGAGGCCCTGTTCTCTTTAGTTTACGAAGTAATATTAAATGCTATCATGAGTTTGCTACTCAGAATTCCTATTTTATTTATAACCACTCTATTTTTTTGTTGACCATGTCGACAGTCAACTTACAGCTTTTTCTTTTTGATGAAATAATAGGTTGAGCAATACTCATTCTTCAAATATAGTAAAATGATGAAGTTGATAACTAAGCCCATTTGTTTTTTTATTAAGCTACAGCGAACATGGAACAGAGTTTCAATTTGATTACAACTCTAGCGTTGCAATCGCAAATCCAATTAATCCTCGTTACAAACGAGGACTAGTGGGAGGAAACTGCCATTCACATTTATAAATGTTCTAACACCTTTGAAAAAAGACCTCATGACAAAGAAAAATATCAAAACGCTAAAGAAAAGTGATAACAAGACAAAGAAAAGTATTTATAAAAACGAAACGAGCCGCACTATTGCGGCTCGTTTTATTCGTTCAATAGTGATTATCGCTAATCCTTATTGTTTGTTGATTTTAATGGTACCCGTTC
>CAZNVQ010000103.1:0-9298 GCA_964576425.1 uncultured Flavipsychrobacter sp.
CTTCATCAATTTGTTTAATTTCATATGTTGTTCTCACTTGAATCCCTACATTAAATTCATGCATTAATGTCACTAATTTTTGTCCGTCAATGCATATGATTTTGTGGTGAGCGGAACGTGCTTTTTCAAGTGCTTTTTCATCAAATTCTGAAGTTGTTACAAATACGCCCTTGTTTGTGTCACCACTCATCGCACCAATAAAATTGCGAATATCTTTTTCCCTTACTTTCCCTTCATTGAAGCGTTTTGCTTGAATATAAATTTTATCTAATCCTAGTTTGTCCTCATTTATGATTCCGTCAATTCCACCGTCATTAGATTTTGAGGTCTCAATGAATTCTCCGTAACCCATTTTTTTTAATAGCCGCAAAACTACTTTCTCAAAGAAGTAGGGGTCAATTGACTTTAATTTTTGAAGTAGTTCAGCTTTGACTTCGCTTTCAATTCTATTAAAGCCTTCGTCTATAAGATCTTGTGGAGAGGAAATCTCAGGTTGTGCTTTATTGTCAACTGTAACAGAGCCTTTTTCCTGCTTGTAAAAGTCAAACAATGAACTTTCATCTTCTAAGTCTCTTAAAGTTAATGTCGTTGATTGATTTTTCCCTTTCTCAGTAATTTGAACAAAGCCACGCTGAGGAAATGTTATATACCCCCTTTTTTTAGGTATGATTTTCCCCATGCAATTCTGTTGTCAATAAGCAAGTCACCAGATTTGGTTTCTTGCTTTAATTGTTCATCAGTTAGGTCTGTGTAAAACCTAGTTTTTACCTCTTCAATAAGTTCTCTAGATTTCAAAACTTTTCCGTCTTTAAGAACCTCAAGAATTGGAATAAATGTTTCGTCAAATTTTGGTATTTCCATTTCTAACTTGTTGTTGTTTATTAAATGCCTACTATAATCAGAATTAACGCATTTTTGCGTTTATATCAAAAACTTGCGTTTATTTCCGCTTTATCTGCAATCAAATTTCTATTTCTTTCCTTTTCTAAAGCTTGCTTCGTACAATTCAATCCAATCTTGAACAGTCATTTTTTTCATCAATTCACCAATCAGTTCAAATGGGATTTCATTAAATTTCTTAAAACGAATGCAACTCTTTCCCATGTCCAATTTTTGTTTGCAGTGTTTTGGATATTCTTCCACAAACCAATTCAAGAGTTCAGGGTTGGCATAAATGCCCATGTGGTATAAATTAATGGTATTTTTTTGAGATGAAATACCAGCAAAGGGTAGTGGTTCGGCAGGTTTACAATGATAGCCAGCAGGATATAAACTGTGTGGTACAACATAGCCCAAACCACCATAACTTATTGCAGCTTCAAATCCTTTGGGTAAACTCTTGACTATGGTTTCGTGCAAATTATTAAATGCTTCTATTCTGTCTTCAGGAACATTGGCTAAAATCTCATTTACTGAACTGCCGTTTGCTTTCATTTTTAAGTTTTTTTATTAAATCAAATATACCATTAACTTTTATTTATAGCATAAAAAAAGCTGCTCAAAAGCAGCCTTTTATATTAAAATTAAATATTTTTTACCTAAATCCTATAAAGTTACAAGTTAATTTTTCTCCTGTATTAATGTTGAAAACTTCATCTAAGAAAATGGTTAGTTTCAAGTTTTGAATGGTGGCTTTAGTGTATTTTCTATAACCGCCAGCTGTTTGGGTTTCAAAGAACAAATCAGATCCAATAGCAGTTCCAGCGATTGTATCGTATTTTTTGCTATACTGAACAAATTTTACTTTGTTAGGTTCTTGTGTAAACCAAATTTCAACGGTGTCTTTGAGCGGGCTTACTGAAGGGCATGTGTAATTGCCAATGAATTTACCCACGAATTTTGTTCCTGCCATTGTTTCACACTCTGTTCCTTCATATCCTGTTGGACAACGACAAAATCCTTCAGCGCAAGAACCTCCATTTTGACAATTTAAGCCTTCACATGTATCTTTTTCACATGAAGTGTAAAGCACAGTTGCAGCAACGCCAAAAAACGCCATTGCAGAGAGTAGTGTATGTTTCCAAATTTTCATTTAAAACGCTAATTTATGCCTAAAGTACAAAAAATCTAAAGTATGCCAAGTTAGTTTACATTTTTTTGGTCAGAAAATGCATTCCATCCTTGTGCAACCAATGGATGCTTATTGCCTGAACGGGTAATTAAAAGCATTTCATTGGGGTTTTCTGTTATGTATCCTATCACACTAATGTCTTCATTTTGACGGATTTTTTCATAATCTGCTTGCGCAATGGTGAACAATAATTCGTAGTCTTCACCGCCGTTTAAAGCACACATTGTTGGGTCAATTTGGAATTCATAAGCAACTTGTCTCAGTTCATCATGAAGCGGTAATTTTTCTTCGTGAATTACACATCCTTTTTCGCTTTGTTTACAAATATGAATCAATTCTGAACTCAACCCATCGCTCACATCAATCATAGAAGTTGGTACAACTTCATTGTCTGTCAACCATTCCACAATATCCGCTCTTGGTTCGGGTTTCAAAATTCTTCCAAGTACATAAGTTCTTTCTTGTAAATTGGGCTGCACATTAGGATGTTCTAAAAACACTTTCTTTTCTCGTTCCAACAATTGTAATCCTACGTATGCTGCACCAAGATTGCCTGAAACACAAATCAGATCATTGGCTTGTGCATTACTTCTTGTTACATATTTGTTCGTCATCACTTCACCAATTGCTGTGATGCTGATCACAAATCCTCTGGGTGAAGTGGTGGTGTCACCACCAATTAAATCAACATTGAATTTTTCGCAAGCTGTATAAACGCCACTGTAAAATTCATCTAATGCTTCCACTGAAAAACGATTGGTGACTGCAATACTCAACGTAATGTGCGTTGGCGTTGCCATCATGGCATAAAGGTCTGAAAGATTGACTACCACTGCTTTGTAGCCCAAATGTTTCAGTGGTGTGTACATCAAATCAAAATGAACACCTTCCACCAACATATCAGTTGTTATAACTGTTTGTTTACCGAAATGATCGATGACAGCGGCATCATCGCCAACAGATAAAAAAGTTCCTGCTTGTTTTGTTTCGTTATCAAGTGTGAGGTGATCAATTAGTCCAAATTCCCCCAAACTGCTTATTTCTGTTCTTTCTGACATAGGATTATTTAATACTAATTTTTGGCGTCTTTATCATGAATGAGTTGCAACATTTTATCATGAATTAAACCATTTGTTGCCAGTGTTTGTCTGTCGAAAACACTGTAAGGTTTTCCATCGAAGTCGGTGACTCTTCCTCCAGCTTCTTCAATAATTAAATAGCCAGCAGCCACATCCCAAGCGCTCAAGTTATATTCCCAAAAACCATCGAATCTTCCACAAGCTACCCAACATAAGTCGATGGCAGCAGAGCCTAAACGTCTTACAGGCAAGCCTTGCATGATGAAACGTTCAAAAACCTTGATAGGATGTTCGGAAGTTTTTGGCCATTTATAAGGAAATCCGGTTACGAGGCAAGCTTTTCTAAAATCTGATTTTTGAGATACATGAATTTGATGGTCATTCAAGAAAGCTCCTTTGCCTTTTTCAGCAAAAAAGAATTCATTCATCATTGGATTATAAACCGCACCTAAAATAGGTTTGCCTTCAAAAACTAAAGCTATGCTTACACAGCAAATTGGAATACCATGTGCAAAATTTACCGTTCCATCAATCGGGTCAATAATCCATTTATATGAAGAATCACTTGTAAGTTCACCCACCTCTTCGCTAACAATAAAGTGGTCAGGATAATAGCTTTGAATGATTTCTATAATTCTTGCTTCGGCTTTTGTGTCAACTTCTGTTACAAGATTATTAATACCTTCTTTGTTGCCCACTTTAAAGCTGCCTTGAAAATAGGATTGTATGATTTCACCAGCAGCATAAGCTGCTTCAAAAAGTACATTTTTATATGGAGTCAGCATGCTTTAAAGTTTTAGTTCTTTACCAAGATAATAATCAATCACTTTCAGCTTGAAAATTAAATCATATTTCGCACTTAAAAGATTTGATTCCGCAATAAATTGATTGTTCTGAACAGTTAAATATTCAACAGTGTTTGTCAATCCTAATTCATATCTTTTTTGTGCAAAATTGTATGCTCTTCTTGCTGCTTCCGTTGCTCTGTTAGCAGCTTGATATTTTTGAATTGCACTCAATCCTTCATTATAAGCTTTGTACACATCTTGTTTCAATCGGAGTGAAGCTTGTTCTTTATTGATTTCGTTACTTAAAACATTAATCTGTGCTTGTTTCACTGCATTGTGAACTTGTAAACCATTGAACACAGGAATATTTAAACCAAAATTTAAGGTCTGACGAAAGTTGTTGTCGAATTGAGTTGACAATGGAATTCTACGAGTTTGGTATTCATAAGTTGGTTGATAAACTGGGAAATACAAGCTGTCCGCAACCTTTACAAATGCCGATGTGGCTTGAGCTTGCCCCATAGTAATGCCCGTCACTTCCCGAAAAGTAGAAGCGTAGTTAGTTCCAAATTGTGCAGATAAAATTAAAGAAGGATAACGGTTTGCATTAGCAATCGAAAGATTTTTTTTTGCAGCTTCCAATTTCAATTCACTGCTCTTGATTAATCCAAATCTACTTGCTGCAGTTTCAAAAATTGATTCAGGCAGTAAACCATTTAAATTGAATTGTTCATTGAGGTCAACATTTGGGGCTTCTATGTTGAAAGGTGTTGCGAAAGGCAAGTTCAACAAGGCTTTCAAGTCAAGCGTTGCACTATTGAAATTAGCGATGGCATTGATGAGGTTGGCGCTGTCAGTAGCCAATTGTGATTCTAATTGTGCTAAATTTAATTCGGGCAATCTTCCACTTTTTACAAATTCATTGGTTTGTAATAATTGAACTTTAGATAACTCAACTTGTTTTTCTGATATCTTAATTTGTTCTTTAGCTAACAAAGCGCGCAAAAATCCTGTGGCTACATTGAGCGAAATATCGTTTTGCAATTGTTCTAAATCTGCTTTTGCTGCAGCAAGACTTAAATCATTTTTTTGGATTGCATTTCTTTTTTGAAACCAGCCAAACAGTAATACATCTGCACTTCCACTTATACTCATGAAATCGTAGGAACCCATTACAAACTGGTTGGATGTTGGATCCACCGAACGACCATAACTTTTTCCATAACCTGTGTTGATATTTAGGTTGGGCGCCAATGAATATTTGCTTTGTTGCAATGCATATTCTGCAAGACGCTTGTTCAATTCGTTTTGCTGAATCGTAAGGTTATGTTGCAGTGCATATTGAACTGATTGCTGTAGCGTCCACGTATTATTTGTTTGAGCATTTATCCCAAAAGAAAATAAAAAAATGAAGGCAAGTGTTGAAAAAAATTGGCTAAAGCATTGTTGATGCATACAACAAAATTAGGAGTTAATCTATCAATAGCAAGTTTAATAGAAAGTAGTTTTAATAAAAAATGAAAAGCAAATTATTTAGTATTTTCAGTTTGCTGAAAACAAGAACGACAACGCGGTTCATAAGCTTCTTTTTCACCCAATAAAATCTGTCCAGATGCAGAAGTTGTTCGGTATGAAAAATTTGCTATGTCTCCACACTGCATACAAATAGCATGTAATTTTGTAATGTATTCTGCTTTGGCTAACAAAGCTGGCATTGGTCCAAAGGGTTTTCCACTGAAATCCATATCCAAACCAGCAACGATGACTCTTATTCCTTTGTTTGCCAATTGTTCTGCAACTTCAGCGAGGTCGGCATCAAAAAATTGAGCTTCATCAATTCCCACAACTGCATCATTCGTAGCATATAAAAGGATCAAATGACTGTTGCCAACAGGAGTGGAAGGTATTCTTGATGCATCATGACTCACAATGTCGTTTTCATCATATCTTTTATCAATCGCAGGCTTAAAAATTTCCACTTTTTGACCAGCAATCTGGGCTCTTTTCAACCTGCGAATCAATTCCTCGGTTTTACCCGAAAACATGGAGCCGCAAATCACTTCAATCCAACCTTTTCCAGAAGCATATCTATGGGGTTCAATAAACATGAATAATATAGTATATTGATTTATTTTTTAATAAAAAGTAGAATCTCAAAGGTAATGGTCGCATCTTGAAATTACAATTTATCTTCGCTCTGTGATTGCACCACAAAGTATCCAAGAAGTTGTTCAACGTGCCGACATCATTGAAATTGTTGGTCAGTTTATTCGTTTGAAAAAACGAGGTGCCAATTACATGGCTAATTGTCCTTTTCACTCTGAGAAGTCACCTTCTTTTGTAGTGTCGCCATCCAAAGGAATTTATAAATGTTTTGGTTGTGGAAAGGCGGGCAATGTGGTGAGTTTCGTACAAGAACATGAAAAACTCACTTACCCTGAAACCATTCACTGGCTTGCAGATTATTATAAAATTGAATTAGTTGAAACGGAGCGTTCACCCAAACAAAAGCAACAACAATTAGCTGAAGAAAGATTGCGTATTCTCAATGAATTTGCAGCGCAATATTTCCACAAGATTTTGCTCGAGTCAGAAGAAGGTAAAACAATTGGGTTGTCTTACTTTAAAGAACGGGGATTCCGACAGGATATTATCAATCGGTTTTTACTTGGCTATAATCCCGACGATGGTCAATCTTTTTATCAAGAAGCTAAAAAAAATACATACCCCGAAGATTTGCTTGAATCAGCAGGTCTGATAAAAAACAGAAACGGTCAGTTTTTCGACATTTATAGAGGAAGGGTAATCTTTCCGATTCAAAACATGACTGGTCGAGTTTTGGGTTTTGGCGCTCGTATTTTACGAAACAACGACAAAGCACCAAAATACATCAACACACCTGAAAATGACTTATATGTAAAGCGCAAAGTACTTTATGGCATGTACCAAAGCCGTCAAGCTATTGCCAAACAAAACGAGTGTTTTTTGGTGGAAGGTTACACCGACGTCATCAGTTTGCATCAGGGTGGCGTGGAAAACGTGGTGGCGAGCAGCGGTACTTCATTGACCGAAGAGCAACTTCGTTTGATTGGTCAGCTCACCAAAAATCTTACCATATTGTATGATGGTGATGCCGCTGGAATAAAAGCTGCATTACGTGGCTTGGACATGGCTCTGGGACAGAGTTTTAACGTGAAATTGGTTTTGCTGCCTGAGGGAGAAGACCCAGATAGTTTTATCCAAAAAAATGGCGCATCCGGTTTTCATGAATATGTTTCCAATCATAAACAAGATATTATTTCATTTCGATTGGAAGTGGGCATCAAAGATGTTGGTAATGATCCCATTGCCAAATCCAAACTCATCAATGAAATTGCCGAAAGCATTGCAAAAATTAACAAAGCCGAGGACTTTGCATTGCAAGATTATTATATACGTGAAACGGCGCAGAAATTACAACTTGACGAAGCTGGATTTGTCAATTTAGTTAATAAGTATATCCGAGATAAAGTAGAAGCTGAAAAAAGACAATTTAAAAAAGAAGAAACCACTTCTGAGGAACCTCCAATTGTAAATAGTGAGGAGCCACAACCATTGATGCCAATTTCCAATTCGGAAGAGCAGCAGGAATGGGAATTGATTCGAGTGTTGATAGAACATGGCGACAAAACGCACGAAGACGAAACCCTTGTTGCCGATTGGATGTTCGATCGAATCGACCCTGAATTCTTAGAATCACAAATGGTGCGACAGATTTATGATGCTTATTTCAACTATAGAAAAGCTTATCAAAAACTACCAGAAATGAGCTTTTTTACCAATTATTCAGAGTCACAAGTACAGCAAAAAATGATTTCCTTATTGCACAATCGAAATGATATAAGTCCCAACTGGAGCAAGAATTATGGCATAGAAACACTCAACGGACCACTCAATTATCGAAACGAAGTGGACAGTTCCTTGTCTTATTTCGAGTTAAAAAAAATATTACAAATCCAAGAAGAACTAACCCAAAGATTTAAGACAGAAACAGACCCACAACGCATAGCCTTGTTGCAACAACACTATTTGAAACTTAGGATTCAAGAAAAAGAAATCATCAAAAAACACGGAACAGTCGTTCTGACTTTAGTAAATAAAAAATAAGATATGGCTAGGATTTTGGCGCTTGATTTTGGAAAAAAACGAACTGGAATAGCCGTAACTGATCCATTGCAAATCATTGCCACAGCACTCGATACAGTGCACACAAACGAGCTTATCGGTTTTTTAAAAAAATATATTTCATCCGAACCTGTAGAACGCATTATCATTGGTTATCCGCTAAATTTTGACGATACACCAACTGATGCCACCGTTTTGGTTGAAAAATTCATTCCAAAATTACAACACATTTTTCCATATATATTAATTGAAACTGTTGACGAACGCATGACTTCAAGCATGGCTAGTCATTCGATAGCACAAATGGGATTGAAAAAGAAAGACAGGGAGCAAAAAGAACTAATAGATGCTGTTAGTGCTGTGATTATGCTTCAAGAATTCCTTGAAAGCCAACAGCGATAAACTATCTTTGTCCCCATAATTATAAAATTCGACAAAATTCATGTTATTACCTGTAGTAGCTTATGGTCATTCTATTTTGAGAAAAGTATGTGAACCAATAACTAATCAATACCCCGATTTAGATCTACTAATTGCAAATATGTGGGAAACCATGTATCATACCAATGGTGTTGGAATTGCTGCGCCTCAAATCAATAAAGCCATACGCTTGTTTGTGGTCGATACGATTCAAATTGTGGAAACCTTTGATGATGAAGACAAAAGACTTTATCCAAATGAAAGACCAGTAAAAAAAGTGTTTCTAAACGCTCAAAAAATTGAAGAAACTGGAAATCCTTGGGCTTATAACGAAGGCTGTTTAAGCATTCCGAAAGTTAGGGAAGATGTGACTCGAGGTGCTGTTGTGAAACTTCGATACATGGATGAGAATTTTCAAGAACATGAAGGCGAATTTGATGGCATAACAGCAAGAGTTATTTTGCACGAATATGATCACATTGAAGGTAAATTGTTCATCGATTATTTACCACCTTTGAAAAAAAGACTTATAAAGAAAAAACTCGACGATATCAGTGTTGGAAAAGTTAAAGTGGATTATCGCATGTTGTTGCCAAAATAAAAAAAAGAAACTCCTTACTATTTAGTGAGGAGTTTTTTTTAATTAACTTTTTGTAGATAAAGCAATATTCTTTTTAATGAATGTTTCTTTTATTTAATGCTTGTTGATATAGCGCGGCATTTTTCATGTGTTCCACATAGTTAGCTGCAAATCGATGTTGACCACTGAAATCTTC
>CAZNVQ010000104.1:0-9221 GCA_964576425.1 uncultured Flavipsychrobacter sp.
TGTAACCGAAGATAGCATTTTGGAAATGGTAGCATTAGGTCATCATGCCATTCATCTTTCAGACACAGCAACGCTTAACGACAGATTTCATCTCGGGTCAAACACCAAAGCACTTACAGCATTCCTTGTGGCAAGAAGCGTGGAAAATGGTAAATTAAATTGGAACACGAAGTTTTTTGATTTGTTCCCATCATGGAAAAATCTTTCAAAGCCTTGCTATTATTCTATTACGCTACAAGACTTATTAACTCACAAAGCAGGAATTCAGCCTTTTCAAGGCGCTGATACTGATCCAAAAATTCCAAATTTCAAATGCAGGCTACACTTTGGCAACTTTGATGTTAGAAAAAGTTACAGGACAATCTTGGGAAAAAATAGTGCAACAAGTTTTCAACAATGAAATGAAACTTGATGTTCAATTTTCGCGGCCCGAAAATCAAAAGCATAAAGACACTTGGGGACACATGATGCAAGACACTCAATTAGTTGCTATGCCATCTACCATAGATTATCACTTGGATTATACAGAACCCGCAGGAGACTTGAATATAAAGCTCAAAGATTACGTTCGTTTTATTCAATTGAACCTACAAGGATTGCAGGGGAAAAATAATTTCTTGAAAGCCACAACACATCAATACTTACTTAAGGGTGTTGAAAATTATGCTCTAGGATGGTATAACATTGTTGAAAACAAAAAGGAAATGTCCACTCATTCCGGAACAGCAGGAACTCATTATACCTAGTTCATATTGACAGAACAACCAATAAGGCGTATATCATTTTCACCAATGCTTTTAATCTGGATACGCAACAAGGAGTGCGTCTTTTGATGCGGCATTTGAAAAAGCAATAAGAAACTTGTCATCAGCTATTTACCTTTCCAAGCTTCTGTGCCAACAAATGTGAAACAAGTATCCATCCATTGGTATTTGAGTCTGTTGCTTGAAAAAATTCCATCTTCGTCCGTGATAGTTACAAACAAAGTTTTGCTGCTATCGTTGTAGCTGATCATTTCACTAGGTTGTTTGTTCTCATCTTCAATACTGAAAAAATCATAGCCAACTTGGATGTTGCTCAACATCTTTGTTTTTGTTTTAAACAATGGAAAGCTATCATTTAATTGGTTGGGTTCTATATGAAAAGCTTGAATAGATTGCGCCACCATTCTGTTGGAATAAATGCTTCTGTTCAACACCAAATAAACAGGTTCTTGACCTTTGAGTATACTAAAAATTTGGGTGCAAAAACTACCTGCGTCACCTTCTTCGTATTGAGGCACTTTAGTCATCACAGTTCCGTTATTTCTCCATTGATAGATGTTTTTGAAATATCGCATGCTGCCACCTGTGCCATCATCCCAACTATAAATTCTTAGATTTCCATCTTTTGCAGTGTTGATATAACAAACATGACTATCTACCAACATTTTGAAATCATAATCAATAGTTAATGGATTTTTTTGAATGAAACCAGTGAGTGCTTTTTCAAATGCTTCTGAAACAATTTCAAGACTATCAGAATATTTTTCGCTGAAGTGCAAAACTTGTTTATACAAGTTCACTAACTGAGCTTCATCTTTGCTGAAATCTAATTGACTATTATGAATATTGGAAGTTGGATTTTCTTGTTTGGGCGTGTTGTTACAACTAAGAAAAATGAAACTAGCTAAAAAAAGAAAAGACAATAAAGGTTTCATTATGGAAGAATGAGTTTGAGATAATAAAATGTAAAAATAGAAAACCCGCCTAGAAGTATTGCTAGACGGGCTTTTGAGATGATTTATACAACTACAATTTCAATATAATCTTTAGGTTGTAAATATTTTTGCGCTAAGGTTTGTAATTCTTTTGCAGTGATGGATTTATATATTTGAATATTTCGATTGAAGTTTTCAACATTAAGTCCATTGAGCAACAACATGCGCCAACGTTGCATGATTTGGATAGGTCCGTCAAGGTCGCCAAGGAGATTGCCTAACAAATAATTTTTCACCAATAAAAGTTCTTCCTCGTCCACCAAATGCTCGCACAAGGTGTTCATTTCAAAATAGATTTCTTTCAAAGCAGGTTCAATCACATCTTTGCCCACTTCGGTATGAATAGTAAAAGCGCCGCTATGAACATAAGGAGAAATGGAACTGTAAATACCATAAGTAAAACCTTTTTCTTCTCGAATATTACTCATCAGTCGCGAGCCGAAATAGCCGCCAAATAAGGTGTTGAGCACAATCATGGGTGCAAAGTCTGGATGATGTCTGTTGGGAAACAAACGTCCAATTCGGATGGCGCCTTGGACGCCATTGGGGTCATTGGCGATATATTGTTTTGTGGCTTGAAAAAGATGATGTTCAAAGCTTTTGGTTTTAATATCATTTTTTTGAATGGCTTTTTTTCCAAAAACCTGATTGATATTGTTAAGTTCACGCTCGCCAACTTTTCCAGTCATGAACATGCGAACATGAGCAAGGTTGTAAAGCGTTTGGTGATAGTCGATTAAATCTGTTCTTGTGAGCGCTTCGATGGAAGCTTGTTTTGAAAAACGTCCATAAGGATGATGTTCACCAAAAAGCATAGCATCGATTTTTTGATTGGCAACAAAATCGCAATGTCTAAGATGAACCAAAAGTTTTTGAATGCTATTCTGTTGGTGCAGCGCCAATTCGTTTTCAGGAAAAGCAGCATCAGTAAGAATTTCAAATACTATAGGTAACAAATGAGGCAAGTGTTTTGTAAGTGTATATAGAGACAATGTTCCATAATCGTTTCCTGTATTGACTTTCAGGCTTGCACCATAAAATTCTAAGGATTCATTAATAGTATGAGCTGACTTGGTAGAAGTGCCATTTTTCATCAATGCAGCGACAGCTTGTGTCACTGCTTCTTTTTCTTCATTCCAAAGACCGGCTGGAAATACCCAATCGATGGCCACAACATCTTGAACACCACCACTGAACCAATGCAAAGAAATACCATTGTCTAGTTCGAAATATTGAATTGGAGGCAATACGTAATCAAATTCTACAGCGTCTTTTATTTTTGGAGCAACAGTTCTGTCGAGCAACATTATGGTTTCGTTTTTTTATACTTTTCAACAATTAATCTTTCACAAAAAGAGATTTCAATTCGCCTGCGTCTTCAGGTTTCATTTTACCACCAAGAATGAGGCGCACTTGCCTTCTGCGCAAAGCACCTTCAAACATTTTTATTTCGAGTTCGGTTTCTGGCACCAACTCTGGAACTTTACGAGGCTTGCCATGAGGGTCAAGGGCCACAAAAGTGAAATAAGCTTCGTTGGTTACATACTTGAATTTTGCATGTAAATCTTCTCCACAAACCTTCATATAGATTTCCATTGAAGAGTTGAAAGCGCGAGTGATTTTACTCTCGATAGTGAGGATGTTGCCTAATTTGATAGGATTGGCAAAAGATACATTATCTACCGAAGCCGTTACCACAGGGCAATTGCAGTGACGCATTGCAGAAATGGCGCCTGCGATATCCATCATATGCATTAATCTGCCGCCCATCAAATTGCCTAAAGTGTTGGTATCGTTCGGCAAAACGATTTCGGTCATGATGTTGAAACTGTCTTTTGGGGTCTTAGATGTTGACATAGGTTTGTGTTCAATTTGGTTGCCAAAGGTAGGCTTAAAATATGGGTTGAAACAAATAGATACTTACATGCGTTTGGGCTTGAAACAGAAAAGGCTGTCTAAGAAAAGACAGCCTTTTGATATTCGATTTTAAATATAATTATCCGATTGCTACACGCTTAAATTCAGAAACAGTAATATCGCCAGCAGATTTCAAATATTCGCTAACTGATTTTCCAGCATCTTTTACGAAAGGCTGAGCAATAAGTGTATTCTCTTTGAAGAAAGCATTCAATTTTCCTTCAGCAATTTTAGCCACCATTTCTTGTGGTTTTCCTGCCATTTTAGGATCGTTTTGCATGGTTTCCATCACGATGGCTCTTTCTCTTTCGATGATATCAGCAGAAACAGAATCAGCATCCAAAGCAACTGGATTCATTGCAGCAATTTGCATTGCCACGTCTTTACCAGCTTCTTCAGCTTCTTTGTTCATGCCTACAAGTACACCAATGCGGTTTGAACCGTGGATGTAAGCAGCAACATAAGGTGCTTCAACGCGCTCGAATGCTACGATACCAATTTTTTCGCCAATTGCAGCCAATTTATCATTGATAAGGTCAGCAACTTTAGAACCATTGATAGCCACTTCATTCAATTCATCAACAGACTTTACATTGTTGCTCACAGCCGCATCAGCGATGCTTTGAGTGAATGCAACGAAATCAGCGTTTTTAGATACGAAATCAGTTTCGCAGCTCACACAAACGATGAAACCTGTTTTGTTGTCACCAGTGGTTTTTGCAATAACAACACCTTCTTTAGCTTCACGGTCGCTACGTTTAGCAGCCACTTTTTGGCCTTGCTTACGAAGCCAATCGATAGCGCCTTCGAAGTCGCCATTTGTTTCAGTTAAAGCTTTACGGCAATCCATCATTCCGGCGCCAGTTTGTTGACGCAGCTTGTTGATATCTGCTGCGGAAATTGTTACGCTCATTTTATATTAGTTTAATTTATGAGTTTTTTTTAAAACGAGGTGCAAATGTCGGAAATTAAGTGGAAAGGGCAAAAATTTAATCAAGGGTTAAAAATATTTTTGAATTAAGAAATTGATAAAAAGTTATTTTAATATTTAATAAGTTGAATTGAATATCAAATCAAAAGGGGGAAAATTAAGTTTTTGAAAAACATTATGGTTTTCAAAAAAATAAAGCCCCAAACTTTGGGGCTTTAAATATGTTAGAAATAGTAAAATAATTATAATCTCTTTGCTGGTCCGTTAGCACGTCCGCGTCCGCCGCCTGCGTTTCCTGAGCGACCTTTCCCACGACCTGTACCGCGTCCGCCTTCGCCTTTGTCATCATCTTCAGTGATGTCCAAACCGCGAGTTCTTTCAGTGTTTTCTTCTGTGCTTTCATCTTCTTTGATTTCACTGCGTTCTTGAAGACCATCCATGATAGCAGCGGTCAAATAGTTAGTGATGATAGCGATAGATTTTGTTGCGTCATCGTTTGATGGGATAGCAAAATCTACTTTTGAAGGGTCGCTGTTAGTATCTACCATAGCGAAAGTAGTGATACCTAGGCGTTTTGCTTCAGCAAGAGCGATGTGCTCGTGGCTGATGTCCACCATGAAAAGTGCGTGAGGCGTACGAGGCATGTTGGAGATACCACCAAGTACCTTTTCCATTTTCTCTCTGCTTCTATCTAGAGTTAAACGCTCTTTTTTTGTTACGCTATCCAAAGTACCATCAGCAAGCATTTTTTCGATGCTTTGCATTTTCTTTACGCTTTTACGGATTGTTTGGAAGTTAGTCAACATTCCGCCCAACCAACGTTCTGTAACGTAAGGCATATTTACTTTGCTAGCAGCTTCAGCTACGATTTCTTTAGCTTGTTTTTTTGTAGCTACGAACATGATTTTCTTACCGCTTTTTGCAATAGATTTCAATGCAGCAGCGGCTTCTTCAAGGCCTTCAATTGTTTTATTGAGGTCGATGATGTGAATACCATTTTTTTCAGCAAAGATGTAAGGAAGCATCTTTGGATTCCACTTTTTCTTTAAGTGACCGAAGTGGACACCAGCTTCTAATAACTGCTGGTGTAGGCTTTTATTTTCTTCCATTTTAATGTTTTCTTGTTGGTAAAAAATATTAAGAATACTATCCAGCGATTAACGTTTAGAGAACTGGAAGCTACGACGAGCTTTGCGTTTACCAAATTTCTTACGCTCAACAGAACGTGGGTCGCGGGTCATCAATCCTTCTTTCTTCAATAAAGGACGGAATTCAGGGTTGATTTCGCACAATGTACGAGCGATACCCATTTTGATTGCTTCTGCTTGACCTTTTGGTCCACCACCTGCAACATTGATAACCAAGTCGAATGATGACAAACCATCAACTGTTTTCAATGGTAATTCAACTTGATTTTGCAAGTACATCAGTGGAAAGTAGTTTTTGTACTCTTTACCATTAACCGTGATGGCGCCAGTTCCTTTGCTCATATAAACACGGGCAACGGCTTCTTTACGACGACCAACGGCATTTTTTTGCTTTTCCATTTACTATTTTTAGTTTGGAAGGTTAAAATTGTTTAATGATTATTTCAATTCTTTTGGTTGTTGTGCTTTGTGTGGGTGTTCAGCACCTTCATATACAAAAAGTTTTTTGTACATAGCACGACCTAAACGGTTTTTAGGCAACATCCCTTTAACGGCACGCTCGATAACAACATTTGGACGATTGCCTACCATGATTTTTGCAGATGCAATTTTTTGTCCGCCCGGGTAACCTGAGTAAGTAATATACTCTTTGTCTTCCATTTTGTTACCAGTAAGCACCACTTTGCCTGAATTAACAACGATTACATAATCGCCGCAATCGAAATGTGGTGTGTAGTATGCTTTGTGCTTACCACGAAGTACTGTGGCAATACGCGAGGCCATACGACCTAGTGTTTGGTTGGTGGCATCCACCACATACCAATCGCGCGATACGATTTTCTCGTTGGCTGATTGGGTTTTAAAACTAAGGTGTCTCATTTCCTGTTAAAAATTTATTGAATACAATTTCAACAAGTTCATTTCATTTCAATCGAAACAAAACTTACTTATTGTAAATTTTGGAGTGCAAAGGTAGAATCCTTAGTCTTAGCAACCAAGAAAATCATTAAAAAAAATTATCGTGCTTTCGTAACTCATTGATAATCAATGCATTTAGAGAAAAAGTTTTTTAAAAATAAGCTCCATTATGTCTGTTTTTCAATTCAAAATCGAATTGAAATAAAACGAATTGCATTAAATTATTATCTATAAATAATTGACAATCAGCTAAACGACAAACAAGCATTTATTTACAGAATAATAATAATATAATAACTATAGTTTAACATTTTTTTATCAAATGCTTGCATTTTTCATATGCTCGTTCTACATTAGATACCAAATTCACCCATAAATTCACCATGAGTGTAAAGACAAGAAACATTTTTATCTAACCAAAACTTATTTTGAGCATGAAGAAATCATTGATTGCCCTAATGATCCTGTTGGCAACTTCGGATGCTTGGGCACAGAGTCGAAAAATTAGTGGTAAGGTGCTTGACCAATCGGGACAGCCTATACCGGGTGCAGGAGTTGTTGTCAAAGGAACTTCCATTGGCACGATGACAGACGCTAATGGCGTTTTTCAAATTGACCTTCCTGAAAAAAGTAAATCTTTAGTCATTCAATCGATTGGTTTTTCAACCACAGAAGTGAATCCTGGTGACGAAGAGATTACAGTTAAACTAAATCAAGATACGAAACAGCTACAAGGTGCTGTGGTAACGGCTTTGGGCATTTCAAAACAAAGAAAACAAATTGGTTACACAGTCAATTCTGTATCGAGTGACGACATTAGAAGGTCAGGCGAACAAAATGTGATTCAATCCTTGGCTGCAAAAGCGCCTGGTGTTCAGGTTATCCAAAGTTCTGGTACTCCTGGTGCGTCTTCAAGAATTGTCCTTCGTGGTAACAATAGCTTTGGTGATAACCAACCTTTAGTGGTTGTGGATGGTATTCCAGTTGACAACTCTACTTCACAACCAGTTGCAGGAGATTATCCTTACAACCAAAACTTGACAGGTGTAAACGAATCAAATAGAGCGTTGGACATCAACCCAAATGATATTGAATCGGTTTCTATATTGAAAGGTCCTGCTGCTGCGGCACTTTATGGACAAAGAGGTGGTAATGGTGCCATTATCATCACAACAAAGCGTGGCAAATTTGGTAAAAATCAAGGCTTAGGTATCACTTTCACTTCATCTGTGGACTTTTCGATGGTGAACAAAATGCCTGAGTTACAAACCAAATATGCTCAAGGAACGAAAGGAAACTATAACACTTATGACCCAGGCGATGACGGTCTTGTAGATACAGATGATGACAATCCAGGGACATCATCAAGCTGGGGTCCAAGAATTGACACCGTTGCTGGTTTGAAATCATATGATAATGTGAAAGCATTCTTCAAAACAGGTGTAACTTATAATAATGATTTGTCCATTACTGGAGGTAACGAAAACACTGTTTTCAGAATGAGCGTGAGCAATTCTAAAACAACAGGTGTTGTACCAAATTCAAAATTTGAAAGAACAACAGTTCGTTTGACCGCTGAAAATAAAGCTACAGATTGGTTGACTGTTGGCGGAACGGTTAACTACACTCATTCAGAAGGACAACGTGTTCAGAACGGTAGTAACTTGAGTGGTATTATGCTGAGTTTAACTAGAACTCCAGCATCATTCGACATCACAAAATACTATGACGCAGGTCGTCAGCAACAAATCAAATATTTTTCGTTGTATGATAATCCTTTGTTCACAGCTAACTTTAATCCCTACAATGATTACACTAATCGTGTAATGGGTAATATTTATACAAGTGCAAACATCAATAAACATTTGAGTTTTTCTTGGAAAGTGGGTACTGATGCCTATAACACCAACGCTCGTCAGGTTTTTGCAGTTACTTCTTTAGGTGATGACGTGAATTCAGGAAAAGGACAACTTAACTTCTCGAATTCCAACTACATGCAAGTTTATACGGATGCGATATTGAAATACGAGAACAATTTGTCTGATAAATTTGATATCACTGCTTTTGTAGGTTTCAACCACTGGTACGAAGAATCAAACTTCCAATTCTCAAGAGGAAGAAACATGCTCATTCCAGGTGTTAATAATCTAACTAACACTTCAGAATTGTATTCAAGCAATAGCGCATCTTATCAAAAAACTCAAGCGATATATGGAGAAGTAGCAGTTGGCTACATGAACCAAGTTTATTTGACGTTGACTGGAAGAGCTGAAAAAAGTTCCACTTTTGGAAAAGATGCACCAGCATACACTTATCCAAAAGCAGACTTATCATGGATTTTTTCTGAAACATTACCTAAGAATGAAATGTTGACTTATGGTAAACTAAGAACAGCAATAGCGGTTTCTGCAGTTTCAGCTGATCCCTATTCAGATAGAAACTATTATGTAATTCCATTTATTACAGACGGTTATACTAATGGAAACAGTTTCCCATATCTTGGACAAGGTGCTTTCGGAGTTAGCAACACTTTATTCCCTGGTAATTT
>CAZNVQ010000105.1:0-9100 GCA_964576425.1 uncultured Flavipsychrobacter sp.
TCACAGGCTCTTTCTCTGGGTTTAATAAAGATTTTGACCCAGGGTTAGGTAGTTTTCTTCTTAATGGAAATTCGCAATTTTCGGGTTTCATCGAAAAACTCTGTGTATCACCGCCACCATTAAATATTACAGTGTTGAAAGACACAATTTGTATTGGCGATATTGCTGTTCTTTCTGTTGAATCTATTCAAGGCGCAACTTATATTTGGGGCAAAGATGGCAGTCCTATAACCAATAGCAATAATGACACGCTACTAGTTACACAACCGGGAGATTACACCGTCAATGTTTATGGAGTTGGTTGTCCCTATGGTTCAGATACCGTTCATGTTTCTGTTTTTCCTGTCATAACGCCCACTATTCAAATAGCAAGTTCCCCATTTTCGGTTCCAGCAGGTCAACAGGTAACGGTTCATGCAACTGTTAGTGCAACAGGGGGCTATCCCTACACCATTAATTGGTATAACCACGGTGTTCTTTTTGCCACAACTACTACAGATGTAGTTTCATACATCAAGCCAATAGGCAAGGATAGCTTATCAGCAGTCATTAAGGTCAACACCCCATGCACAAGTCCTGTAACTTCTAATCTTATTTTTGTTACAGGTATAGATGATTTAGAAACTCAAAATTATTTTTTTTCTACACCAAATCCAGTTTCAAATCAACTTAATATTCAGACCAATCTTTCAGGCTGTCTTGAAATCATAGACATGATGGGTCGAGTTGTATTTCAAACTACTGTTATAAATACTCAAGCTTCTATTGATTTAAGTTCTTTGAGCGAAGGGTTATATCATTATAAATTTATGACCAAAGTAGGAACTGCGATTAAAGATAAATTAGTGATTATGCGATAGGGAATAGTAATATTTTATCTTGAGAATTGATAATTACTAAATTTAATGTATCAATCTAAAAGCTTTGGTCCATTCTTCGGTTTCGAAAAGATAAGGCTCGATGAGGTGAAAATTATGCTGGTCGTAAATGCTTGGATAAACTTTCTTTAAAAACAAATACATCAGAGGTTCTTCTTCCAACAAATCGGCAAGCATAAAAGCTTGTTTGGTGGAATAACAATTGCCTTGAATTTTACTTAATAAATATTTCATTAATTTATCCCCTTTAGGTGATGCCGCTGCTTCCTTGTATATGATGGTGTAATTTGTTTCTTTCATCGCCGAAGGACAAGTAGGATTGATTATTGGGGTGGCGTTAGATTCAAAATTAATTTTTAACATATCCGCAAGCTGAAGCTTTTGTTTTGTGGAAGCTATTGGCTTATTGGGTTGAATCGTTGGTTTAGCTGTTTCAACAACTTTAGGTTCTGAAGTACTTACTTTTGGTGTAGGTGTTGGTGGGGTTGGAGGAGGAGGTGTTGGTGGTGGTGTATTGGTGTCAATTGGTTTATTATTATTGACTGTAATTAAATTATTTGCGGTATCCAAAGTTGATTTGTTGATGACCACGGCTTCCATAAATTCTTTTTTGGGCTCAGGTTTAGTTGGTTCTACCAAAGGTTCTTCCACCAATTTTTCTTTTACAGCTTTTGCAATAGTTCTTTTGGCTGGAATTGCTGGTGCAGGATTTTGCAAAGCATTTGCAAGTATTGTTTCTAAATCATCAATATGGTCTTTATTGCCAGGTTTTAGATAAAATTGTTGGTATAAATCATATAAGCAATAAGTACTATCTTTTTTGTATAATAAAAATCCCCTAAATCCATCTTTTGGAACGATAATCTCATAGTCTTGTGGAGGTAAAATGTTTTGTTGAAATAAAATTTGAATATGAGTTGTTCCACTCGGAAGATTAGGAATAATGCTGTAGTTTTTTCCAAATCTTTCTGTCATTGTTCCTTCTAATTTCACGTAAAAAGGGATTTCTTTATCGCCTTGAATGTAAATAAAAGAAGCATCTGATTGCGCTTTTACACATGTAAGACTGCATAAAGACAATAAAAATCCACAAAATAGTTTAAGGTATTTCATATTCATTTGTTACAAAAACTTGAAATTGATTATTCCATTTCAATTAAGATAGCTCCTTTTTCAACAGCCGTTTTTTCTGTCACTTTGATAGATTTAACCGTAGCGTCAGCAGCAGCTTTAAGGATATTTTCCATTTTCATGGCTTCCAAAACAATAAGTCCGTCGCCTTTTTTGATGCTTTGTCCTGGTTCAACTAAAATTTTTAATATCAATCCAGGCATTGGTGCTTTGATGGGTTCAATTTTTTGACTGGCTTTTAAGTCCAAACCCATTTTACTCAATAGTTGGTCGATAGGTTCCTTAATAGCAACATGATATAAATTGCCATCTATTCGTAAGCTAATTTCCTTGGCTTTTTTATCAATATTTTCAAGAATGCCTGTGAAACTTTTGCCGTTGTACAAAATGCTCCAAAGTCCGTTGGGCTGGGGCTGAATGTCAAGCGAAATGGGTTGGTCGTTAAAATGCCACTGACCATTTTCGTTGGCAACCACCACTTTTTGATTATTGTTTACAATTGCTTCTAGCATGAACTGCTTGGTTTTTTTAAATTTTTCAGAACAAATGTAATTGAATTGAAGGTTTTTTGAAATCTAAATCCAATTGAATTAATGATTAAAGTTCAAAAGGGTGATTTTAATTTCAGCGCTTTGACTTACTTTGGATTTTTCTTTTTAAATATGCGTTTACAACATATAAATTATATAGCTTTTTCTTTGCTGCTTTCTGCATGTGGACCTTCGAAAAAAACGACAAACAACAGTGTTGAAGAACATGTTTTTTTGGACACCATCACGGTGCGTGCCAATGACAAAACAATGGACATTTATCGAAGTTCAGAGCCTATATATTGGGATATTCATCATTCAATCATTCAATTATCATTTGATTACGAACAGAAAACAGCAAAAGGAATTTCCACCTTGCAGCTTTCGGCATACAATGAAGCAATGGACAGCCTTGTATTAGATGCCAAATCAATGGATATTGAAAAGGTGCAATTGAAGAATAATAATCAATGGCAATCGCTTGTTTTTCATCAAGAAGAAGACAAACTGAATATTAGATTGGGAGAAAAATGGAGCAGAGGTGATACTGCTTTTATACAAATCAATTACACCGCCAAGCCTTATGCAACAAAAGTTGGTGGAAGTGCAGCAATTCGAGAAGACAGAGGTTTGTACTTCATCAACACTGATGGAAAAATTAAAAACAAACCAAAACAAATTTGGACACAAGGGGAGACACAAGCCAACAGTCATTGGATGCCTACAATTGACCAACCGAACGAGCGATTCACAATGCGTTTGGAATTGACCGTGCCTGATAGTTTCGTAACGCTTGCAAATGGTAGCTTAGATGTTTCGGTGAAAGCAGATAAGAACTTGAGAACAGATATTTGGCAAATGAATAAACCAATTCAGACTTATGCCTACATGTTTGCAATTGGTGAATTTGACAAGGTGATGGATAGCAGTTGGCGCAACAAAGAAATCGCCTATTATGTGGAGCCTGAATTTCAACCTTATGCTTCAACTATGTTTCGACATACACCAGAAATGATAGACTATTTTTCAAAGGTTACGGGTGTTGCTTATCCTTGGAATAAATATAGTCAGATTGTAGTGCGTGATTATGTGAGCGGTGCTATGGAGAACACATCTGCGAGTTTGTTTGGCGAATTCATGAATCAAGATTTTAGAGAAATTGCCGATCAAAATCATGAAGATGTAGTGTCACACGAATTGTTTCATCAGTGGTTTGGCGATTATGTGACTGCGGAATCTTGGAGCAATTTAACGGTTAATGAATCTTTTGCAACCTATGGCGAACAACTTTGGCGACACTATAAATATGGACCAGCAGCAACAGAAGAATTAGCCTACGATGATTTGAATAAATACATTAACACTGCTGGAATGAATGATGCACCTTTGGTTCGTTTTCATTATCGAAATAGGGAAGTGATGTTTGATAGAATTTCTTATCAAAAAGGAGGGACAATATTACGTTACCTACATGGATTGATTGGCAATGACGCTTTTTCCAGAGCTATGAAAATTTATTTATCCAAAAATGCTTTGCAATCAGCTGAAGCGCATCAGTGGCGAATGGCAGTGGAAGAAGCCACAGGATTGGATTGGAATTGGTTTTTCAATCAATGGTATTTTCAAGGAGGTCATCCAAAACTAAACTTTAAAT
The DNA here is from genome assembly GCA_964576425.1 of uncultured Flavipsychrobacter sp. Taxonomy (GTDB): domain Bacteria; phylum Bacteroidota; class Bacteroidia; order Chitinophagales; family Chitinophagaceae; genus JAFIGV01. The sequence continues at coordinate 4,194 of CAZNVQ010000105.1, forward strand.
ATATTAAAAATGACAGCCTGCAACAACTAACTATTCAAGTTGATTTTGACCACACAATAAACCAAAAAATATTTCGCTATCCTTTGAAATTAGGTGTGTTTTATGGTCAAGAATTACAACTTAAAGATTGGACGATTGACAATGATCATTTGATCTTAGACATACCTTATAAAAATGGAATAGCACCATTGGTTGTTCCTGATTATTATTTCTGGTTGCCAGGTGTTATTAAGGAAAATAAAACTAGTCATGATTGGTTGCAACAAATAAAAACAGTGCCCAATTATGCCAACAAAAGAAAAGCATTGATTGCTACATTTTCAATGGCTAGAGACACTTCAGCGCAAGTTGTTTATCATTTAGCATTGAAAGATAGTCTTGAAGGAATTCGTTATTTTGCTTTGAAATCATTACTCAAAACAAATGCTGAATCAGAGTGGAAAAAATCAATTTCAATTGAAGAATTAAAACAAGTAATTGACAAAGAAAAAAGTCATCGTGTTCGAGCTGCTGCTTTAGATGTAATGCAACTTTGGAAATTGAAATTAACCGAAAGTGAATTAATGACTTTTGTTCAAGATTCGTCTTATATGGTTGCTGGTTCTGCGTTGCAATTGTTGCAACAATTTGATTCCAACAAAGCAAATTCCAAAGCAAAAGTGTTGTTGAACGTTACGATTAAATCTGATTTAGAAGACGCAGTATGGGAAGTATTGGCTCAAAATGCTGTGAAAGAAAATGCTCAATTTTTCATCAAGGCAATTCCTCAATTGTATGGTTCTGATAAAAATAGAAGAATTAGTTCTTTTGTTCAATATTTGAAAATTGTCAACGAATTTGAACCATTTGAAAAAGGTGTAGAGCTTTTAATTAATGAAACAAGAAATGCTCCTGATGCTGCTGCTCGATATGCTGTTGGAAGACAATTGATTAGTTTAAACTCATATTTTGAAAAGCAACTCAGTAGTCAATCTACAGATCTAGCCAAGCAAAAAATAAAAGAAAGTAAATCCACTTTATTAAAGTTGACGAAACTGCTCATCAACAAAGAAGAAAAAGACGAAGAGAATTTGAAAAAGTATAATCAAATTTAAGCCATTGACAAGAATTGGATTAATATCGGACACTCATGGTTATTTGGACCCTATTATTTTTGAACATTTTCAAAACTGTGATGAAATTTGGCATATAGGCGATTTTGGTAATTGGGAAGTTGTTTCAGCATTACAAGCTTTTAAGCCATTGAGAGGCGTTTATGGCAACATTGATGGTCATGAAATACGAGCAAGTTTCAAAGAAACAGAACGATTTTTTTGTGAAGGTGTTGAGGTGTTGATGACACACATTGGTGGTTACCCCAATCGTTATTCCCCAAAAGTAAAATTGGAAATGCTTCGAAAAGCGCCACAACTTTTCCTTTCAGGACATTCTCACATTTTAAAAGTGATGTTTGACGAGCAATTTCAATGTTTGCACATGAATCCTGGTGCTGCTGGAAATCATGGTTGGCATAAAGTAAAAACAATAATTCGTTTTGCCATTGATGGACCTAAAATGATGCAATGTGAAGTCATTGAATTAGGAAAACGTGGTGGTTAAATCGACTATTATGAAAACCGCTAAAAAGAAATATACGTTCTCAGCTCCTTTGGAGAAAAAAGATAATTGGGGAAATTGGTATATCGTTTATTTTCCACACGATGTGGAACAAGAATTTGGTGTAAAAGGCACAATTAGGGTGAATGGGAACTACCAAAATATCCCTTTTGACAGAGCTTTGATTCCAAATGGTGACGATACGCATTATTTGGTTTTTAGTGCCTCAATGCGCAAAGCTGCAGGACTTCGATTAGGTAATATGGTGAAGATTGAATTATGGATCAATGACCAACCTGATGAAATCATCATTCCTGATGAATTACTCCAAGCATTTGAATTGGAACCCGAAGTGGCGGCTAAGTTTAATCAGAAATCCAATAGTTTTAAGCGTGGTGTGATTCATTGGTTCAACACAGCCAAGCATGCAGAAACGAAAGCAAAACGAGCTGCGGAAATTTTACATCGTTTCACTTCTGACCATCCTTGGAATTCAAAAAAATAAGGATGACTAATGCCATCCTTAAAAAAATACTTTAAAAAATACTCAAGTATTAATCTTCTGAAACACCTTTAATTTTCAAAGGTGCAGTAAGAGGGTTCACTTTTAATGAATCCATGGTTGCTGTATCAATAGGCACATTCAATCTTGTGATTAAAGTTCTTGTAGTAAAAACACCGTAAACATCTTTTCCACTAACGTTGGTGAAAATTGGTTTCGATTGATCTGCAGTTAAGCCAGATTGAATGAGTTTGGTAATAGTAAAGTTGTAATAATCAACACCTCCACCATAAACCATTATATCGCAACTATCCATATATCGTTCAACGCCATCAGGCGCAGTGCCTATTGCATCGCGTAGGAAGCTGAAAAATCTTGAGTTGTAGCTAGTCAAAGGTTCTTGAGACTTGTTACTTGTTGGTTTGGATTCAATATTGAAATTAGCAGATTTTCTAACACTCGTTCCTTTAATAACATCTTTTTCGACCCAATTAAATTTGATGATTCCTTCCATGTATTTCACATATGAATTTGCATCGAAGTTGATGACCAAATTGTATTTGTACAATTCATTGGGTGTAGTTTGGTCAAACTTTAATTTGTAAAATGTAGGAAGGTTTAAATAAAATTTATTAGCGTTGATGATGTTGATTTCAGAGGAATCTTTAGTGCCGTTTCTAAGATTGGTGATTACTAAACGATATTTATAAGAAGCATTTAAATTGTCTTTAAATTTATAGGCATAACTAGGATTACTAAAAAATATACCTGAATCTTTAGGATAACCTTCCATGTTCAAGTCAATGCGATTCAAGTAAATTATATTTACTAGATTATTGGGCGCAGGTAATAAAGGATTCACAACCTTCATCTCTACTTTCAAATCTGCGTCATTAAAAAAACTAGAATCTGGTGTTTTAGCCATTTCAATTGCACCTTTCGACTCATCCAAGAATGCTTTTTGAATACGGATGTAATGAGCCGTATCTTTCATATCTAAAAAACCATATACAAAAGTAATGTCTTTGTAAGGAGCAGTTACTTGAAAATCTTCGGAACAACTGTTGAAGCCTAAAAGAGCCAAACAGCACACCACTGATAGAGATAAAATCTTTTTCATATTAAATTTGGGAATGCAAATATAAGGTTTATGATTGCTTAGTTGTGTAATCATTGGGTCAAAACAAAATTGATGGTATAATTTTCATTTCGTCTTTGTCATTATATTCCTATTGCATTCTTCGCTTTTCGGACTTGAAAGATTTATTTTTGCTGCAAAGAAATGTCCATGACCCTAGTTGCGCAAATAAAATTGGCTGCTGAAGATGCTTTAAAACGTTTGTTTCCTGAAACTGATTTTCCAGCTGGAATGATGTCGGTGAATCAAACCAAACCTGAGTTTACAGGTGATTATACAGTAGTTCTTTTTCCTTATGTCAAATTGCTTAGACAAAAGCCAGACGAATTAGGGAAAGTTCTTGGTCTATATTTGATCGAACATACTTCCATGTTTGCATCTTTTCAAATTGTTGCAGGTTTTTTGAATTTGACTTTGAAAGACAAATTACTTACTCATTTTTTACTCAACCATGTAGATGATGCTCATTTTGGAGAAAAGCCAAAAACTGATGCGCGTATCATGGTTGAATATTCATCACCAAATACCAACAAGCCTTTACATTTTGGTCATCTTCGAAATATTTTTCTTGGTTTTTCAGTTGCTGAAATTCTGAAAGCCAATGGTCAACAAGTCATTAAAGCCAATCTCATCAATGATAGAGGAATTCATATTTGCAAATCCATGATAGCATGGATGCAATTTGGTAATGGTGCAACACCGGAAACAACCGGCATCAAAGGCGATCATTTGGTGGGTGATTATTATGTGAAATTCAATGATATCTATAAAGCTGAAATCAAGCAATTGATGGAAACGGGCATGGAAGAAGCGCAAGCGGAAAAAGCAGCGCCAATCATGCAAGCAGCACAAGATTTATTGCGCCAATGGGAATCAGGAGATGAGGCTGTAAGATCGCTTTGGGCAACCATGAATGGTTGGGTTTATCAAGGGTTTGATGTAACCTATCAACGTTTAGGCATTGATTTCGATAAGGTTTACCATGAGAGTAAAACCTATTTATTGGGCAAATCTTTGGTTGATGAAGGATTACAAAAAGGTGTTTTATTTAAAAAAGATGATGGTTCTGTATGGATTGATTTGACAGCCGAAGGTTTAGACCAAAAATTGTTGTTGCGTGGCGATGGTACCTCTGTTTATATGACTCAAGACTTGGGCACTGCTCAGTTGAAATACAATGATTTCAAGCTTTCAAAGAGTTTGTATGTTATTGCCGACGAGCAAAACTACCATATGCAAGTGCTTCAATTAATTTTGAAAAAATTGAATGAGCCTTGTGCGGATGGTATTCATCACTTGTCATATGGAATGGTGGAATTACCAACAGGACGAATGAAGAGTAGGGAAGGGACGGTAGTTGATGCTGATGATATGGTTGATGAAATGATTCGATTGGCCAAAGAACAAACGGAAGCTGCTGGCAAGACAGAAGGTTTTACAAAAGAAGAACTACAAAAATTGTATGAAACAATTGGTTTAGGAGCTTTGAAATTTTATCTCTTGCGCGTTGACCCTAAAAAGAAAATGATTTTCAATCCACAGGAGTCTATTGATTTACATGGTTTTACTGCCACTTTCATTCAATATGCTCATGCAAGAATTTGTTCTATTTTAAGAAAAGAAGGATGTCCGCTTCAGCCAGATAACAAGCGTTTTCAATCTTGGCAATCT
>CAZNVQ010000106.1:0-8725 GCA_964576425.1 uncultured Flavipsychrobacter sp.
ATGGTTCCACCGTTCACAGTTTCAAAATAACCTTTTCGGCTATCAACTGCTCCAGTGAAAGCCCCTTTTTCATGCCCAAATAATTCACTGTCGATTGTTCCCTCTGGAATGGCACCACAATTGACAGCAATAAAAGGATTGTGTTTTCTAGCAGATAACGTATGAATGATGTGAGAAAAGACTTCTTTACCAACACCGCTTTCACCAACAATCAGAACAGTAAGGTCGGTCACAGCAACTTGCACCGCAGTATTAAGTGCATGGTTAAGTGCAGGTGAATTACCTATTATACTGAATCGGTTTTTTATGCTTTGAGTATCCATTTTATTTCGTTGTAACGTGCTAGAGCAAAGGTTTTCAAATTTTTACAATAATTATAAGGAAACTATTTCTCCAATTAATGTTGCAGATGTTGCGTTATTAATTTTTACTTGAACATAATCACCTTTAGACAAATTGAAATTTCCTTTTGGAAAAACAACCATTTTATTTTGGCTATTTCTTCCTGCCCAATCCGCATCACTTCTTTTACTATTTCCTTCAATCAAAACTTCGGTGGTTATGCCAATGTCGTTTTTATAACTTTCTCTGCTGTGGTTATTTTGAAGATGAATGATTTCTTCTAATCTTCTTTTTTTAACCTCTTCTGGAATGTCGTCGGTATATCTTCTGGCAGCAAGGGTTCCAGGTCTTTCGCTATACGAAAACATGTAAGCCATATCAAATCGACATTGTTCCATCAAGTTCAGTGTTTCTTGATGTTCCTCTTCAGTTTCGGTGCAAAAACCTGAGATTATATCGGTGCTTAAACCACAATCAGGCATGATTTCTCTGATTCTTTTCACTTTATTTAAATACCATTCTCTTGTATAAGTTCTGTTCATCAATGCTAATATTCTTGTGTTTCCACTTTGAACAGGAAGATGAATGTATTTGCAGATGTTTTTATATTTAGCCATAGTTTCCAACACATCATCCGTAATGTCTTTTGGATGCGAAGTGCTGAAACGAATACGAAGTAGGGGACTAATGTTGGCAACTTTTTCTAATAAAATGGCAAACGTGGTGTCACCAAACCAATAGCTATCTACATTTTGACCAAGTAATGTAACTTCTCTAAAACCACGATCAAAAAGATTTTGGCATTCGGCTACAATGCTAGCTGCATCTCGGCTGCGTTCTCTACCTCTTGTGAAAGGAACTACACAAAATGTACACATATTATTACAGCCACGCATGATACTCACGAAAGCCGTAACACCATTGCTATCCAATCGAACAGGTGAAATGTCAGCATAGGTTTCTTCGCGACTCAATAAAACATTGACTGTTTTTTGACCACCTTCAGCTTCCTGAATCAAACCTGGTAAACTTCGGTAAGCATCGGGTCCTACAACGATGTCCACCAATTTTTCTTCTTCTAAAAATTTAGCTTTCAAACGTTCCGCCATGCAGCCCAATACGCCAATTAGCATTCCTGGATTACTATCTTTCACTTTTCTGAAAGCTTGCAAACGATTTCGAACTGTCTGTTCTGCTTTTTCACGTATGCTACAAGTATTTAATAAGACTAGATTAGCTTCTTCATAATTTCTAGTTGCGCCAAATCCTTCCTCTTGTAAAATTGAGGCTACGATTTCACTATCACTAAAATTCATTTGACAGCCATAGCTTTCAATGTAGAATTTTTTACTATATTGATTAGGGTCATTTTCAAAAGGAGCAAAAGCTTCGCCTTGACGAATTTCATTGTGTTGCTTTTCGAGCAATTCTGCCATAATTTCCGAAATAATTTCGACAAAGATAAAGGATAACCCGTTAAAGCAAGACTAAAATGAAGAGTTGTCAGTTGATTTCTCTTATATTATTATCGAATATTTTATTAACCATAAAAATGATATTAATACTTGTTCAATGCTTATTTTTGATAATTAAACCTCTTTCTGTTAATCTAAGTTTAATGAATTTGGTTTGAAAATCATTTTATATGAAAAATTATTCTACTGAATTGAAAAATGCATTAATATTACTGTTTATATTCATGCAAATTAATGTTCAAGCTCAAAATAATATATCAATTCCTTGTATGGGTTTGGCTGGTAGCTTTCATTCGGGAATTGTCACAGCCAACGGGTCAAAGCAAGAAGGTATCATTACTTCATTGACAAATTCAAGCAACAGAGGATGGGCTTTGTTTGATTTGTCTAATTTACCAACAGGGATTACCATCACATCGGCTTCCATTCAGTTTACAACCACTTCAAATAGTGTTGCGTCAAATGTGACCAATTTCATCAATGGTTTTGGATGGACCAATTTTTATCAACCATCAACAGTTTCTGGAAATATTTTATATAATTTATTGCAAGCAAATGCGGCTACAAACTTTAATGCATCTTCATGGTCTGTAAATGCCACACAAACAAAATCATTAAATGCCGCCGGGATAGATTTAATCACGCAAAATATTGGTGGCAAAGTGGTTTTAAGTTTTGTTCGAGGTAATAATACAAATATTGAAATATTAGGTTATAATGTTAATAACGCATCATTAGTTCCCAAATTAATTTTAACCTATAACACATCGCCAGCATGTGTTTCAATGCCTAGTGCAGGAACAATTTCAGGACTTACATCAGTTTGCAGTGGCAATCCTTTTACTTTATCATTGGTTAATAGCTCTTCAGTTTCAGGATTAAGTTATCAATGGGAAATTTCAGATTTGGGTGCTAACAATTGGACACCAATTAGTGGTGCTACAATTGCTACTTACACTGCTGAAGGTATAATTCAGCCTAAATCTTTTAGAGCAGTTGTGACTTGCCTTGCTTCCAATTTATCTGCAACCACTTCTTCATTTGATGTGAACTTGAACTCTTTTCTAAACTGTTATTGTTCTTCATCAGCAAACGCTTCTTCAGATGAGGATATTTTTAAAGTTAGTTTAGGCAATTGGCAAAACATTTCAAATTGTACTTCTGTTGCATCGTTTGGTTCTTTGCAAAACAGATACAGTAACTATAAAAACATTTCACCGTTTGTGACGATACAAGGAAACACAATAAATTTTCAGGTTGAAATAGGGACATGTGGTGGAAATTTCAATAATGCTACAAAAGCTTTCATAGATTTTAACCATGATGGGCTTTTTGATGAAACCAATGAACGAGTTTATCAATCACCAAATAGTATTGTTGGTCCGCATATCGAATCAGGATTGATTAATATTCCTCTTTTTGCCGACACAGGCATTACCTTACTTCGAGTTGTCAATGTTGAAACAGGAAATGTAAATGCAATTAGTGCATGCGGAAGTTACAATTGGGGGGAAACGGAAGATTACTTAATTCAAATCAATCAAGCCCCAAGTTGTCAAGGGTTGCCAAGCGCAGGCACCATAAGTGGACCTAATCTAATTTGTACTAATGTTCCATTCACAATCAATAATGTTGGTTATAGTTTAAATTCAGGTTTAGTGTTCAATTGGGAGTCAAGATTGGATTCTAATTCAAATTGGCAGCAAGTTTCTGGTGCACATAGTACAAATTTAGAGCTTCAATCAGGAATAGCTACACCGCTAGAATTTAGGTTACAAGTTATCTGTACTAATTCCAATGATACCAATTATTCTAATACAATTTCAGTCAATTTGAATCCTTTATACCTCTGTTATTGCGGGCCTGCAACTGGAATAAATTTAGTTCAATTAGCAATGAGTTCGATTAGTCAAGTTGCTCTTCAAGGTACAAGTTTGAATCATTTTGTTACTAATACTGCTGGATATCAATTGAATTTTCCAACTCAAAGTAATACAACTACTACTTTAATTCAGGGTGCACAATATCAAATTACTGTCATTCAAATCCAACAAAATGGTAATGTTGGTGCATGGATTGATTTCAATGGAAATGGTGTTTATGAAACAACAGAATTTTTAAATTTCAATCAGAATGGCGTACAAAACACAGCAATTTTTATGGTGCCTAATGCTGCATATATTGGAAATGTGGGCATGAGAATTCGTGTCAGTAATACACCAATGAATAGTAATGAAGCTTGTACTCCAAATTTAGGAAATCAAATTTTGGATTATGTCATAGATATCAGTGAAGCTCAATGGTGTCAAGGTGCACCAAATATTGCCCAAATTACTTTACCTGATAGTGTTTGTATGAATGCACCGATTTCTTTGGTCGCCACAAATGTTAGCAATGGTTTGGGTATTTATTATCAATGGGAAATGTCGCCTACGGGTATGAACTCTTGGTCGGCCATTCAAGGAGCAACCAATCCATATTTCACATTTCAAGATGGTATAATTGAAGCAACTGATTTTAGATTTATAACAGTTTGTGATGTTACTGACTCATTCAAAATTTCATCTACAAAGACTGCGCAGATAAATCCTCATTACTTGTGTTATTGTATTTCAAGGGCAACTTCAATTGATGACGAAGAAATTTTTCAAGTTTCCTTTGGTTCTGTAACAAATAATTCCAATTGCAATTCGGTTGTTGTTGGTCAAGGCAGCATTAAAAATAGATACAGTAATTATAAAAATCTGAATCCAATAAATCTGAATCAAGGAGTTACCATTCCTTTTAGTGTAAGTGTTGGTACTTGCGGCGTAAATTTATATGATAATATTGCTGCGATTTATATTGATTTTAACCAAAACGGCAGCTTCTTAGATGCTGGGGAAAATGTATATGTTTCAAGTTATTCCTCAGCCAATTCAATCACGAGTCCAAGAATTTTAAACGGTAATTTTCAAATTCCGAGTTCTGCGTTGACAGGCATTACAGGCATGAGAGTTATTGCTGTTGAAAATCCAGTTGTTGATCCTTGCGGTGAATATACTTGGGGGGAAACTGAAGATTATTTAGTTAATATTTCAGCTGGAACTTTATGCAGTGGTACACCAAACGTACCTTTAATATCTGTCCCATCAAACGTTTGTAGTTCTTCATCTTTTAACCTTAATGCGTCAGGTAGCGCCTTAGGCAGTGGTATTCAGTTTCAATGGCAATTGCGTCTAAGTGGAACTACCAACTGGACAGATATTTCAGGTGCAACCGATGTACTTTATGCGCTAAATTCTGGCATAAGCAATCCTACGTTTTTTAGGCTAAAAACTACTTGTTTTAATAGCAATTTATCTAGTTTTTCAAATGAACAATTGGTACAGTTAGCTCCACTAAGTCAATGTTATTGTCAGCCAACTAATACTTCAAATGTTGTTAATTTATTTATTACAAAAGTTCAATTTGCAGGCATAAATGCTCAGACCGTTGTAGGCAATTTAAATGGCTATAATGATTATACTTCAAGTGTTTTAGCTGGTCAAGTTATGGAAAATTCAACTTACCCAATTTCCATTCAAGTCAATAATGTTTTGAATACTTCAGTTGCAGTTTGGATAGATTGGAATCAAAATGGTCAATTTGAAGTTGGTGAGTTTACATCAATTGGAAATAACAATGCATCAAATTTATTTACAAATTCAATTAATATCCCTTCCAACGCATTGATCGGAACAACAAGAATGCGTGTTCGCGCAAAGCCAAATGGATTTTTTGATGCTACAGAAGCCTGTACACCATTAAATGATGGTGAAACAGAAGATTATTCTGTTCTTGTTTTTCCAAATCAAAATTGCAATTCTGTTAGTTTGAACGTATCTATATCTGGTCCGCAACAAATTTGTCCGAATACGAGTTTTGAACTATTTCCTATTTCCTATTCTATAGCACAAGGAATAAATTATCAATGGCAAGTTAAGAATGGTTCTACTTGGCAGAATATATCGAATGCAACAAGCACATTGACAAATATTATTACGGGTATTTCAACAGCTAATCAATACCGTCTATTAGCTACTTGCAGTACTAATAATACTTCAATTACATCTAATGAAATTTTGGTTACACCTTCTACTGCAATTTCCTTATTTGTTGTTGATTCAATCAATGGATGTGGAACACAAGCCTCAATGACCGCTATTTCTGGATTTTCAAGCTACATTTGGGATGATGGACAAATTGGTCTCAATGCGGTAGCAACTTCAAGTGGTTGGCATTATTGTACCGCATTTTCTGGAAATTGTACGGTAACTGATAGCTTGTATGTCACTTTGTTGCCATTGCCTTCAATCAATGCTGGACAAGATATTTTTGTTTGTCCAGGAAGTTCGGTGACTCTAAATGGTTCTGGCGGAAATAATTTGAGTTGGAGTGGAGGAGTGCTTAATGGAATTCCTTTTATCCCAAATTTAAATAGTCAGTATGTATTAACAGGTTATGACATTAATGGTTGTTCCAATACCGATACCGTTTTAGTTTTTATGGCACCAGTTCCTAATAGTTCTGCGGGCAACAATAAATCAATTTGTAGTGGAGGTTCAACTGTTCTTTATGCAAATGGTGGATCAAATTATGTTTGGAATACTGGAGATACAACTGCTGCATTAACTGTATCCAATCCGGGAATTTATTATGTCATTTCATCTAATGCTTATGGTTGTACTGACACTTCCAATTCAGTTGTAGTTGCGATTAAATCTTTGCCTACTACATTAAAAATAAAAAATGCAACAAGCAATATTGTTTGTGAGCCTAATAAAGTACAAATGGTTGTGGATTTACCATTTGGCACTACAACAGGTTTCAATTATCAATGGATGCAAAATGGAACCCCCATTTCAGGCGCAACGGATTCTGTTTATCTGGCATCTTCTTCTGGTGCTTATTCCTTAAATCTATCAGGTGGTCCATTTTGTTTTAAAAATGCTGCTCCAAAACCAGTTACTGTAAAGCCATTGCCTAGTGCAACTTTTAATGCTACAGGACCAACTACAATTTGTACTGGTTCTAGCGTTACTTTGATAGCGCCATCAATTTCAGGTTATTCATATACTTGGTTGAAAGATGGTATAAGTGCAGGAAATGGTAATTCTAAAGTATTTAAATTACAGGGTTTATATACAGTTGTAGCTAAACTAAATGGATGTTTGGACACTTCTGATTCGCCAATTCAAATTATTGTTAATCCGCTGCCAATTGCATCAATTGCTGCAGCTACTTCTAATATTTTTTGCGCAGGCGACAGTTGTCAGTTGGTTGCAAATCCAACTGGAATAGGCTTTCAATATGATTGGCGACTTGGTAATTCACTATTGAAAAGCACAAACATTAATACAACATTTGTTAATGCACAAGGCTCCTTCAAAGTTATTGTGAAAGATAATAATGGTTGTCAAAGCAAACTTTCAACATCAAATTTGAAAACTAAAATAAATCCAATTCCAGTTCCCATTATTTCTTCTTCAACAACCGTTATTCCTTTGAACGGTAGTGTGAAATTAAATGCATCTCCTACAAATGGTGTTTCGTGGCAATGGTATAAAGATGGTGTAATTATTACTGGTGCAACTACAAAGCAATTAACAGCAACAACAGCAGGAAATTATTCTGTTTCTATTACTAAGCTTGGATGCACGGGAACATCTTCAATCTATGCATTGACTTTGTCCACACAAAAGGAAGAGCAAACCAATATTATCACAAAGAATGAAAAAATAATCTTCTCTGCTTTCCCCAATCCAACGAATGAGAAAATAAAGCTGTCTGTCGAAGACGTTTTAGTTGTTCAGGCAACAATTCAAATTATTAATTATTTAGGCTCAAAGGTTTTGGAAACCAAAATGAATTCAAATCAAATTGAAATTGATCTTTCAACATTTAGTGATGGCTTTTATTTCATTCGTTACAATGATGCTTCGGGTAATTCCGGAATGTTGAAAATTATCAAACAATAGTTTTTACGTAGTTAATATTTTACATGAAATCATTCGTATTTTTCATAGTTGCTTATTTACTTTTTTCACTTCAAACCTTTGCTCAGTGTGAACCGATTGAAGCAACAGATAGTGTGCAATATTGTGCTAGTGATATTGTCAATTTTTCGTTGAAAAGTGGTAATATGCTTTATCTAGGTGGAAAATTTCAATTGATTGGAAGGTACACAGATCATTTTGGTGCTGTTGATACTGCCACTAGAAAAGGATTTCAAGTTAGTGGTTTGCCGAAAGTTAACAATCATATCAATAAAATTATCCCTGATGGAAATGGTGGTTGGTTCATTGCTGGTGATTTTGACAAAGTTTCCGGACAAACAAGAAATTTTTTAGCTCATCATTTTCTTACGCAATTCGATTAAAAAAATCAAAACTAAGTGATTCACTAACGAATCATGTAGATGATTTTGATGCTATTTCAAGAGATCATAAGAATTTGGATGGAATAAAAATTTTAATAGCAGAAGATAATCAAATCAATATTCTTGTTATAGAACAGTTTTAAGGTTTGTGAATGCAAGTACTTTATATATATCAACGGGTTTAGAAGCTGTACAACTTGTAAAAGAAAATCAATTTGATATAGTTTTAATGGATTTGCAAATGCCAGAAATGGATGTTTATGATGCTACTTTTGAAATTAAAAAATTCAAAGAAAAAATTCCAATTATTGCACTAACATCTTCAGCAATGTTTGATATCTGCAATAGAGCATTCGAAGAAGGAATGATTATGTGACCAAAACATTCAATCCGAATGAACTTTATGTAAAAATCATAAAGCGAGTACCTATGAATTTAATCTAGAATACATAGGGGTAAAGGGCTGCTTTTTTGCCACTAATTAAAAAATGGAGTTATAATTTTTAAA